>JAHZIZ010000239.1 GCA_022601215.1 Bacteroidota bacterium | reverse complement strand
TACTACGAGAAGCCCAAAAAACAACATGAGTCTCGTAAATAGCTGGGCATTCGTTAGTGCATAGAGTCTTTTATAACAATACGATCCATAAATTATTACAAGTAGATTTGCGAAGTTAGCAACGATGAAAAAATTGATACCGAACATACAAAAGATCGTCGTAAAAATGGCCGACACTATAGTAAACTGAGCCATGATATACGTGTTAATTACAAGGTGCTCGGTGTAATTAAATTTTTTCAATCCCATAAATGATAGCGTTCCCATCACGGCATACATGGGAAGGTTTATCAAGGCAAAAATGCTGTAGTAATCGAACACCCAATCTATATTGGTGTTGGGTGTGGTAGCGCTAGAGGGAATAAGGCTGAACACATCAAGGGTTTCGGGATAAAATTTTCTTAGAATGAATAATTGCAATCCAGATAGCGTTAGAGCAATGGCAAAGTAACTTACAACATTGACATATTTTTTACGTGTTCCATGTATGTAATTGCCTATTACTTCTTCAGGCTTTACAAAGAGTACTAGAAGAGTTTGAAGTAGCTTATTATCGTAATTCAAAAACTGCTCGCTAAAATCTTCCCATAGGTTTCGAAGCGTGAGTCTATTTCTAATAACCTTGGCTCCGCACCGATTACAAAACTGATCTTCGACGGTTAGAGGAGTCTCACAATTTTTACAAGCCATAGGTTTAGAAACTTAGATCTTTTTCCAATAATTGTTGTAACTCTTCACTGTTTTCGAACAGGACAAAATCCCCTTCTTTGAGGTATGAAATCTGACCATTTTCCTCAGAAACTACTAAACAAACAGCATCACTTTTTTCAGTTATCCCTAGGGCAGCTCTATGTCGTAGTCCAAATCGCTGCGGAATATTTTTGTCATTTGATACAGGTAGAATGACACGTGTAGCCGTTATCATATTATCCTCGATAATAAGAGCACCATCATGTAATGGGCTGTTTTTATAAAAAATACTTTCAATGATTGGCTGATTTACCTCTGCATTCATAGGGTCTCCAGTGTTTTTTACAAACTCGAGATTGTTATTGCGTTTCATCACAATAATGGCTCCTGTATTGCTTTTACTCATTTTTGTGCAAGCCGCCAGGATGCCTTTAACATTTGTACTGGTCTCGGTTTCAGAAAAAAGGTTGAAACGCTGTAAAACTCTTTTTCTAGCCGAAAAATTAGTGGACCCAACCATCAATAAAAATTTTCTAATTTCCTGTTGAAAAACAACCACTAAGGCCACCATTCCAACACCGAGAAATCCACCTAAAATTCTACTCAAAAGAAGCATATCCATTAGGACGGTCAATCGCCATATTCCATAAATGATTACAATTCCAACAAAGATGTTGATAGCAACTGTTCCCTTGATGAGCTTGTACAGATAATACATTAATGCTGCCACAAGGACGACATCAATAATATCTATAATACGTATTTCAGAAAAAAAATCTAAAACTTCCAAGGGCTAAGGGTTTTTGTAAATGTACTTTAATTTTTTAAAAAAATTAAGATGGTGTTTTGAGCTTTTCAAGCAGGCTCACACATTCCATGGCTTCTTTTACATCATGCACTCTCAAAATGGAAGCTCCTTTTTGCAAAGCGATGGCATGGAGTGCCGTTGTGCCATTGAGAGCTTCTTCTGCATTGGTTTCTAGTGTTTTGTAGATCATTGATTTTCGAGAAATACCTACTAGCATGGGAACATCAAGTACACTAAATAAGTCCAATATGTTCAGTAATTCGAAGTTTTGGGCAGTGGTTTTGGCAAAACCAAACCCGGGATCTACAATAAGATCATTGATGCCAACTTTTTTGGCCAGTTCAATTCTTTCAGAAAAATATAAAAGGATCTCTTTTGCTAGATTTTTATACCTGGTCTGGCTACCCATGGATTGAGGTGTGCCTCGCATATGCATCATTATGTAAGGAACTTTTAGTTCGCCAATTGTAGGGATCATTCTGTCATCAAGAAGCCCACTAGAAACATCATTGACCATGCAGGCACCTGCATTAATGGCTTGCAGCGCTACTTGACTTCTGAAAGTATCGATAGAAAGCAGTGCGTCTGGAAACTTAGAGAGAATGGCCTTAATGGCGGGCACAACTCTATTGAGCTCTTCTTCGGTTGTAATTTCTTTGGCTCCGGGCCTGGTGCTATATCCCCCAATGTCCAAGAAAGTTGCTCCTTCTGCCAACATGGTGGAAGCTTGTGCTACAATAGATGCCAGATTAGTGGTGTTTCCTCCATCATAAAATGAATCAGGAGTGACATTAATGATTCCCATTACCTTGGGAGTAGAGAGGTCTAAAAGTTTGCCGTTACAATTGAGGGTGTACAATTTTTTAAATTGATTTATTTAAGCGAAATTTACGCAAATTCTTACACATACCTATGCTAGATACCTCTCAACAATACGATCAAGTGATTGCCAGCTGTAGATCATTGTTTATAAATAAAATGAAGGATTATGGAAGCGCATGGCGTATTTTGCGCTTACCATCTCTTACAGATCAGATTTTTATTAAGGCACAGCGAATAAGAGGCTTGCAGCAAAATGCAGAGCGCAAGGTAGATGAAGGTGAAATGAGCGAGTTTATTGGGATTATTAACTATTCCATTATGGCATTGATTCAGTTGGAAAAAGGAGTGGTAGAGCAACCGGACCTTTCTCTTGATTTGGCTACAACATTATACGATGCACAAGTAGCCATTACCAAGCAATTAATGATGGATAAAAATCATGACTATGGTGAGGCATGGAGAGATATGCGCGTGAGTAGTTTAACAGATTTAATTTTGCAAAAGCTTTTACGTGTAAAACAAATAGAAGATAACCAAGGAAAGACC
>JAHZIZ010000238.1 GCA_022601215.1 Bacteroidota bacterium | reverse complement strand
CACAATATCTTTTTCATCTACTAACATTTCAATATTAAAATCCGTTGCGCTTCCTAGTAGCGCTAAAGGCTCTTGTACGTTCACAACTTCTCCAGGATTTTTATAGAGCGCATATACCTTGCCTTTTATGTTACTTTTAATTCTGAAATCTTCAGCATTTACTACCGAAGAGACATAATTGTTTTCGGCTTGTTTCAGATAGGTGTTTAATTGATTTTTGGTCTGTTGGTATTTATCCTGTAACCTAATCAATGTATTTCGTGAAAGCTCGTACTTTAATTTTTTATTATCTAGAGCTACTTGAGATCCAATTTGCTGATTCCACAATCGCTGCTGTCTAAAATAATCCACGGAGTCATTGATGAAGGTAAGCTCAATAGCGCTGATTTCCTCCCGTAAACTTTGCAGTATATTGGAATTACCATGGATGTTTTGTTTTGCTAAATCCAAGGCTATTTTGGAATTTTCGGATTGCAATTTAGGTCGGGTGTTTGTCACTTGCATTAAAAGATGACCTGCAGTCACTAGGTCTCCCTCGTCCACAAAATTCTTTTCTAATATTCCATTAATAGATGCATGTACTCTATATAAACTGTCAGGTTGGATAATAACAGAAGAGTAAACGGACTCTACGAGGTCGTTTACTTGTGGTTGGATTTTTTCCTCCTCTTGACTGCAGGATAAGAGTAATAACCCCAAACCTATGTAGGTGTTAAGACGGTACATAAATATTATTTAAGAGGGCGGAGTTCCCAAGTATCCCCAGAAGGAACGGCTACTAAGTTGGTATGTAGAAGTTTCGATTTAATAGCTGGAGGAGTCTTTAGTTTTTCCTTATCATATAACAAGTTATAGGGACCCGAAAGATGAGCGATTATAGCGCCATTAGGATCTATAATAACTTCGTTATAGCCATATCTTACTACATTTTTATCTAGTAATTCGTTCTTCCCCATGTCTTCTTTATACATTTTTAATACCACTGCTTTGTTATTTTCGAAGTGCGTAGCATTGATAAATATGGGTTCTATGACGATTACGCCTTTGGTGTCAATATAACCGTATCGAGCAATCCCATCTTCCCATACTTTAATAAGTGCTCGGTCGTTTTTAAAAATTGGGTAGGTCTCAGTCTCATTGCTTCGGCAACATTCCATGTTACATTGTACGCTAGCCACCAAATCATCCCTAAAATCAATTACTATATCACCTTGCGTATTTATAAAGGCCCATTGTGTTCCTTTTTTAATGGAAGCTAAACCTTCATGAAAAGACGAAATGGATTCAATGTTAGTAAGTTGTCCAGTTACAGTAAAAGGGATTAACCAGATAAAGAGCCATAAAATACGTGTAGTTTTCATCGTTTTGGATATTAAAGATTATTACGGTAAAAGTAACTTTGGAAATAGAAGAAGACAATGAGAATTATCATACTTAGAGTCTACCAATATCTGATTAATGTCATATTTTCTTTCTAAGAAAGCTGCTATTTTAGTGATGTTAAAAAGAGATTGTTCTTTGGAAAATCTTGAAAGTATGATAATTCAAAACTGTTTGGTTTTGAAAAGTTGTTCCGGTTCATTTGGTTATTGAAAATGTAAGCACTTTATAGATAGTAACGATGTCTATAATTTTTGGTTAATAACAATTGAATCAAATTTTATGTCATACTTTTTACGATTGTAATTGTTACAATTACAGTCCTACAGGGATCTTAAAATTGTGGTGGTGGTAGTTTTACGAAACACCTTAAAGGTTGAATTATTTTTGTAATAATGACTTACACGCATTTTTTGATTTTCCTTATGGCACTGACGAAATTTTTACATCGTCAGTGCCATTTAATAATGTGTATTTTTTCCTATTCAGAGAGATACAATACCGTAGGAAGAAGTTTTCTTCAAGATAAATTTATACGTTCCAAAATGTCGAGATATATAGGACTTCTCCTGCCAATTTTTATATGGGGCTAAAGTTTAAGCCCAAAAGATAAATCTCCAGCGTCTCCTAATCCAGGAACGATATAACCTTTCTCGCTTAAGATTTCATCAACTACTGGAATCCATAGGTGGGTATTTTTAGGAAAAATTGATGCAATGTAGTCAACCCCAACCTGAGATCCGATAATTGAGATAATATGAATTTGTTTTGGTTGTCCATGTTTTAAAATGGCTTTATACACATTTTC
Organism: Bacteroidota bacterium; assembly: GCA_022601215.1. GTDB lineage: Bacteria > Bacteroidota > Bacteroidia > Flavobacteriales > Flavobacteriaceae > Aureisphaera. The sequence continues at coordinate 847 of JAHZIZ010000238.1, read as the reverse complement.
TAAGGTTTTACCCGTGGCCAGCATAGGATCTGCAAGGATCAAGGTTTTGCCCTCAATAGAAGGAGCGGCAAGGTACTTCACAATAATTTCAAAAGAATTATCAGCTTCCAGATGATGTCTAAAAGCAGAAATAAAGGCATTTTCTGCTTTATCATAAAAGTTTAATAGCCCTTGATGCAAGGGTAATCCAGCCCTTAGAATAGAACATAACACTAAATCGTTATTGGGTAGAAAGCTTTCTTTTTTGCCCAACGGGGTATGAACTGTATGTTTATGATAGGGTAGTGTTTTACTCATTTCATAACCAAGAATTTCTCCAATGCGTTCTACATTCTTTCTAAAACGCATAGCGTCTTTTTGAATTTCTTTATCTCGTAGTTCGGCAATGAATTGATTAAGAATGGAGTGGGCTTGTTCAAAATTGTGTATGATCATAATTTTTTGTTTCAAAAAGGTTCTCCCTTCAAATTTTATAAACTTTTAAGGGTATAAGATAAAACTAAACTCTGGAAGGGTTTTGAACAATGATTTGTATCAGGTTAATAATGCCAATACTGATCATTGTCATTTTTGGGCTTCAAAGCAATAGGTATGTTTGCCTAATGCCACCGACTTCATTACCATTAAGATCAAATTAAACCTCGATATACCCGATTGGTTTTATTTTTACTGATGATGTATGAATTAATTATGAAACCTTCATTTAGTTTTTTCTTTTAAAACACGAATATTGAAATATGAAAATACGAACTAAACAATCTAACGATGTTATCTAGATATCTACCAATTTTTGTCCTATTGGCAATTGTCGCCGAGATTTTGGGAACTGTAGGAGGCTTTGGATCAT
>JAHZIZ010000237.1 GCA_022601215.1 Bacteroidota bacterium | reverse complement strand
TCTCAATTGTTTTTAGTCCATTCACAGTCAACAAACCTTCTATTATCTTTTCTCCAGCCGCCAAAAACATACATCTATATTGTACTTCCATTCCTTGGTTTTCAGCATAGGCAGTTTGGAAATTGAAGAAAGAAGTCATTTGCTTCGGAGTTGTATCCGTTACACCGTCTCCATCCTTGATATCTTTCCCTGGATCTCCTTTACTTGGTTTTCCCGAACTTGGTGCCGCTGGACCTGGTGTAGTTTTTATATAAGAAAAAGTACCATAATCAGGTGCTACTAGTGCATATGTCATGCAAAATTCAGGTGAAGGTGCCGATAAATAATTATCAAAATTGTTTATCAATCTCTTGTACTCCTTAACATATTCGGCCATTATAAATACCACATAATCCTGGCCACAAACTATCTTATCTCCGTCCGAATCCAACTTTCCAAAAATTTGGATAGTTTCTTCAATTTTATGACGGGCCTTGACGGTTGGCTTCCCAGTCTTCTTTTTAGGTGGAATTGTTTCCACCGGACTTATTTTGGTGAACCATCTTGAATTCTTCTGAATAATATTTTCAGCATCTGAAATGGTAAAAGTTCCTTTCTTTTCGCTCTTTACGATAATAGCCGAATACGTTTCAACAGGATATCCCAACGGAAGTTTTAAACGAAGAAACCCAGAACCTTTTTGCCTTTTGGGTGAAACCAAATCTTGAATACCTGAGGTTTTTGCTTTCTTATCATCATCATCGCTAGCCATGTGCGGGGGATTAAACGGGCTCTTCAATGCGGAAAAAGACAATGTAAACTGATTGCTTGTAACTGTATTTGGATTTACTAATAAATTGAGATTCAACTCTTTATTCATTAATCCATATGCCGACTTAGTAGCTGTAAACTCTACATTAACATCTTCTAACTCCCCTTCTGAGGCCTGTTCTTTTGTACTTGCCACCGCATATTTTTCATTATCCTGAGCCACTGTTTCTGAAGATTTGGCAAAATCTGAATCGGCAACCTTGAGCATTTCTTTCATCGCGTTATTGGCACCTTTCGCTTTGTCTGATACCGTATTCATAGAAACCTCAGCAGTTAAGTACGAAGCTTCCATCGCATGTTGAGAAACTTTTTCAGCATGATATGCCGTCGTATTCATTAGACTGTATGCTTCCTTGCTATGTTCAAAGATTTCAGTATCATAATCGGCCGCACTAACAATGCTGTAAATATTACCCATATCGCCCGCCAGTTTCAGGATGGCATTGGCCGCTATTTGAACGTTGGCCGCTCCAACAGCTGAGTTCGTTGTAGACTGATCTACATACGCCTTGCTCTGAGTAGCCGACATCAGCATATTTGTAGAAATATTACTGTTTTTTACAGCTTGCTTCTTTACCGCTGTTTTTTTCTTAAGATCCTTTTTAGCTTTTTCCAATTTGTCAGATGCCGTGATTCTTGAACCTTCAGCATAATACAATTTGAACATCGAAGCTGTTAATTGCGCGTTGATTTTCTTAATTTCTAATTCCTGAGCAGTTAAGGAAGAAACCACTGTGGAATGTAGATTGTCGTCATAAGTGTTCATATAATTTAATTTTAATTGTTAATAAGAATATTTTTAATTATCAATGGCAGCTTCATTTAACTGCTATCAATTTTTTGAGTTGTTTTTAGTGTTTTCATAGTATAAAAGTTAATATGGCCAATTGACATGTAAGGGTTTTTTCATCCAAAGAAATTTTATAATGGAAAATGAAAATGGCGATTTGTTTATTAGTAAATCATAGGCTCGTTTTTTTACGGTGAGCTCCCATTTGTCATCTAACTCTGACAACAAGCCCTTCCTAACGAACCAGTTTCCTCTAAATCCATCAACAGAACTATCGCCAATGGCATTCCAATGTTCTGAAATAATTGTGCGTATCATTCCGTCTATTGTTGTTTTTTGGGACTCCGATATCACCGCACTAACATGAACAGGATCAGTAATTTTGAATCCACATAATACCTTATTCAGCATTAAAAATGATTCATCCGTTTCGCTCATACCCGTAGCGGCATATTGTAGATAATGCACAGCATTCAATTGCGATTCTTTTGTCTTAAAATTTCCATTCTCTAATATTCCCAATCGATCAAAAAGGATGGGGATATAATTACATATAAGAACCAATCCAGCATTAGTTAGTCCAATACCCGCCACCGTATTTTTTTGGTCAATAGATGCTAATACTTGTGTTTTAATATTTGTGTTTTTCTTTCTTTCAATTTTTAGCTTATCCCGTGTTTGGGTATCTGACATCAAGATTAGTGAAGTTTGATAGCTCAAAGGCAATAGTTCCTTAGACCTACGAAGTGCGTTAAAAACTTTCGTTTTGTCCACATTATTTTTCATTTGTAAGTCCCATATGATATTGTTTATAATATTTTTAGGATGTACTAATCGCCAATTTTCTGAAGTCCATGAAGACAGAACATTCTTAAATATAATGTGCTGTATTTCCGATGTGGAAACCTTTTCAATTTTAAAATGAGGAATTACAGCATGAAACTCCTGTAGCTGAATTAACTGATTTTTAGCCACTGGGTTTACGCTAGTTATTGCATTAATTATCGTTCTAAATGGCACCATTCTATCCAACTCCAATAACTGACTTGCACTAACCGAATCATACTTTAAAATTTTATACAATGCCTTTGGGTACCCTACAATAACATCATGCAATAATTTCTTAGGCGCATATTTGTTATCATCATTAAACCAAGAAGGAATTTCGCGTTTATGCCAAAGACTCCTTAACAACGATTCGAGCCTCTGTTTTTCGGCACATCGTTCCAATAAATAGAATGAATCGGCTATCCAGCTGTTCTTCCCAATTAGTTCAGGTACTTCCAGAGTACCCATTAGAGCTTCTTGAATGAGTTGGGGAATGTTTGTGCTTATGTAACGTAAACGCTGTAAAATTTGCTCATTGCTTATATTGAGAGCTTTTGTTAATTTGCCTGCCGAAAATATTATCAATTCCTTATACTCGCCGTGGGACACATTTTTTTTAGTCAAAATTTTAATCGTAGCCTTCCAATATTTTTTCGATAATGCACTATAAACTTCATTCCCTGCATGTTCTTTTGCTAGAATACAGAGTGCTCCCAAGCCACATATATATTCCTGCCATCTCGTGCTAGTTGCACCTGCAATTCCCAAACCAAATTCCTCGAAGGGAACCGCTTTTATTAAAAGCTCGATTTGTTTTTCGGTGCCTTTAATATTTCCGAAAAGGGCTCCCATACGAGGTGGGGATACTTCAAAACCTAGTCTAATTAGTTGACTAATGTTTGGATTTTCATTGTTAGTTGCGCTTGAAAAGTGTGCTTCTATCAAGTCGAAAATGGCTATGGAATTTATTTCTTTCCCCATTAGACGAAGTTCAGTGACTTTGAGGCCTCCGTATTGATACGACATTCCTTCGTGAAAGAGCTTCTCCAGCGTTTTCAGATTGCCATCGAATGCATGATCTAAAATACATTTCCAAAATATCTCATTCCAAGAATCTAAAATAGATGGAGTAACATCGCCTACACTTTTAAAACCTAAAAGTTTGGCATATTTTAAGATCCAATTAACTCGTATTGAATTGCCATGAGGCATCAAATGATTCAGAATTATTTCCCGTTCATCATTCGAAATTAAATTTGAATAACTCGCCCTTTTATAGCGCGCAAGTTCCTTAAGCATCACTATAATTTCACCTTGATTATTTATGGACTTTGACAGAGTTTTAAGGATCGCCTGTACCGTAGGCCTTGGAAGTCGACTATTATTCGCATCATTTTTAAAATGATCTTCAACTACCTTATAATCATCTAATTCATTATTATCGAGCAGCCTCTTTGCTACACTACTTAATGTCGTTCTTTGCTGTTCATTTCCTTCCGCTTTCATGAATCTAGCTATCATCAAATCCATAAATGCATCCTCTTTAATACCCGAATTACTTATCAATATTTCGAGCCCGTCTATTAGTAAATTTGCATGGATATAAGATGCTAGCATGGCATCATTTTTAACTATTGATAACTCTTTACATTCCCTTTCTAGGGATATGAGCAAACGGCCTGTTGTGGTTGGATAACCTTCTAGTAATATCCGAACAGAGGATGGACTCATGATAAGAGGAATAAGTTCAATCAATATTGCCTTATCTGGGTATTTAAGTAAGGTGAGTAGCACCCTTTTTGGATTCATTCTAATCCATCGTAAGAGCTTTATCTTCATATCAGAAATCTGATTAAATCTCCTATCCCCTTGCATAAATGCGTCCTTAAAAGCATCTAAGATTTTACTAAAGCCAATTTCGTTATGTTCTTTTTCATTCTTGAAAATTTCAGATTGCCACAATGAATTTAAACCTTCATAAGTATCGATTAAATCCATTTCTTTAATCGCTTCAGTGTCTTTGTCCAAAATTTGTTCCATCAGATGAATCTTGGATTGATTGGTGTTTTTTGCCATTTCAGTAATACAATACTGAAGGAATTCCTCCCGAACAAATCCTGCTCGTTTTGACTTCAATAAAAAACGCAAACCAAACCCCCAAAGCTGATGTTCATCACAATCAATACGCAGTCCACTTTGCAAGGTTTTGAGTGCTTCTATGGTTTTGATCAATACAACAAAATCATTGGGAATTAGAGCTCTAAAAAGGGCCTTGATGGAAGCCTCATTGACATCATTTATAAATTTGTCCCAAGCACCATCCTTATCTACTATGAAAGCTAGCATCCGTTCATACCCAACTGGATATTCATCGATCAAGTATAACACCAACTCGTTGAAAATACCTTTACCAGCTTTGGTCTTCCTCATACTTGGTTTCAGAATCATCTCTTCCAATCTTGCCCAATAATCATTTGCTACCAACTCCGGTTCCTTTGCGTCATTAACTGATTTCTTTTGGGAGGTCAATAAGTTTAGCGAATGAATCAAATTACTTCCATTCCTATTTTGGGAAAAGCCTGAAGACTCCGTAATAACACAAATTTGATCGAGTAGAATGCTATAGGGTACATTGAAATGATTTGCCATTTGAACTAGGCTACTATGAACAAAATCCACGGTATTAAAAAGTGTTCCTCTCTCAACAAATAGGTGATTTAGCACCCAACACCAAACATTTTTATTAAAGCTATCGCTGTCACTGTGGAGACTATGTATCCTCGGCCTAATCTCCATCAGATCGTTGGTAAAACTGATGATCGTATCATAATTATTAGGTTCAATCAGCGCAACAATTTTTTTTATATACGGGGAGTCTATCTGCCAAGCTATTCGTTTTCTAACATTGTCTTGTTTTCCTATTTTAATAAGAATTTCACGTAGTTCTTCACTATTGTAAGACAACTGATGATCTAAGATTTTCAATACAGATCCAAGGGTATGATCATAGTTCCAAGGCATATGTCCTTGGAGTAAGTAAGTTCGTAAAATGGATAAAAGAGAGTCATCGGAATTCAAAATATCAACTTGTAGCCCCGTATTATTCTTATTCTTCATTAGATTGAAAAGTGCCTCTTTTAAACAATCTGCAAATCGAGATGATAACTCTGTATTAAGTTCTTTATAATAAATTGATCCTAGATCAACTACCATAGCATCGATTCGCCAAGTTTGTTCGCTTGGACAAATTTGGTCAAAAACACGATTCATATCTAATTCCAAACTAGTAGTACTCCAATGACTTAGTCGACCTTGAAGTTCCGTTGCCAGCACCTTGTCATCAAAGGAAGTACTCCAATTAAAACTCGAAACGATATGTTGGTGCTTATCAATCATTATATCTAATTGGGAGTTTAATTATTTGTGAAGCCAACAGGGTTGTATTTTTTAACAGAACCGTGCTATCATTTTCTGAATCACTTTTATACCGCATTGAATTGAGCCATTTCACCCAAATAGGAATGAAAGTCATGAACCACACTGTGTCTTTAAAATAGTAGTTCGCTCTTAGTGATATTGGTAAAGAGTTTTCTGCAAGAAGATCAAATTTATTAATGAATGCCTGACTCCCCATTTCAGAAATAAACGTTGGGAAAAATACATCGAGGTTATCATTAAATTTTGGATCTTTTATGTACGTAAAGGTTTGATCGTCCCACCTCACTTCAATAGCCACTCGATATCCTCCCTGTTGCGTTGGTCTAAACCAATGTTTGGGCCAGTCTTTATTTTCTTCTTTTGATATGGGATACAGCTTATTTTGAACCGTAATACTTCCTTTGGTAACATGCTTGGTTAATTCCTCGTCCATGGCAAAATTTATACTGTTGCCAATCAATATGGCCTCATCAAAAGTTAAACCCGTTTGGCTATAATAAAACGTATCCGGCTCATCTGCAGACGTTATCGCAAGTTGAAACTGTGCAGGCAAAAAGAGAAGATTTGTTTCTAAAACGATCGCTCCTCTTCTAGCATTCATAAACCACTGAGATAGAGCTAATTCTTCATTAACTTCATGCTGGTCAAAATTTGCTACATAGAAATCGGAGTATTTTACTCTCAAACCAAAAAGCAAATTGAGTTTTAATTCAAAGGAAGAACAGTTGATAACATCCTGAGGGTTAATTTTTTCTATATGATCAACTTTTTTCGATCTAAAAATAAAATCCTTGGTATATCGATAAGGTGGTACAGGCATCAACAATTCTCGAAAATCACCAACAACTTTAAATTGCAAACTATCTGCAGCTAAATAGTTATAGCCTTTTGGCGCATTATAGGATAGCTTTTCTAAATTTTGAAGCAACAAACTTTTTATAATAACCCTATCCATTACGGGATCTAAAGTGTAGGTAGTTCCCTCGATAAGTAAATTAATGACCTCTGGAGATTCTCCATGCCTAGCTAATAAGTGATCTAGTAATGTATCCCTTCGTTGGTAATTGGTTTTATCATCTGCAGTATGGGTTAAAAGCGCCCACATATAAGGATTATATGGATCATCCTTATATTCTTTCCAGCTATTTTCCTGAGCCACCTTATCCGATTCAGGAGTAAAACTGAAGTCAAATTTCTCATTATCCTTTAGTAGAGGCCTAATATAGGGTACGTTGTAAAGTGATTGATAGAAATATGTTGCCGAGAATAATTCATAAGGAGCAGGAAACCCTGGGTGTTTCTTGTCAAACGTATCCCTTTTAGCATAAAACCGTTCGAAATCTGATGTTGCACCAGTTAGATTATTCTTAAAAGAAAAGAGTTTGTCAATATTTGCTAATTGAGAAAACTGATTGGCTAAAATTTGATCAAACAGCGTTAGATATCCTTTTAGTTGTCGGGATTGTGCTATTTCAAAGTTACTTGCATTGGACTTGACACTATGTTCACCCACACCGAAAATACTTGGAAACGTATTCTGAATAGAATAATATGTTTCAATATCACGGTAGGCACCTTTTGGTAATTTAGGTTTGGTTTTCACTGTAGTGACCCCACTAAAGTTCTTCTCAGATTTTATCGCTCTTTCGGCATAGGCTATGGCATTTTGAAGAGCTTTATTTTCAACTTTTGTATTATTACAATAGATGGAAAGTCGAGATTGTTTTAAATCATCTAAGACATCAAAAACGAGAATTTCATAATCCTCTGAACTCATGTCTTTTGCTGCCAAATTCCCATCAAATGTCAAGATGGCACTAGGAATTACACCTTCAACAGAATTCACTAACCCATTAATATCTACAAGACGAACACAGTTTTTCTTGTCCCCTAATTCCTCATTTCTTATCCAACCATTTTTAAGTATCGGTCCACTAAAAACATCATTGGTCGTTTCCCCCAACTCCAAAAGTTCGTCATAACCATATTGAGGAACACTGGGAAAAATAAAAT
>JAHZIZ010000236.1 GCA_022601215.1 Bacteroidota bacterium | reverse complement strand
TGTTTTTGATGCTTTTTTTTGTCTGCTGTTATTTGCTGTCATTCTTTATCATACAGTATCGTGTTGAGAAGTTTATTTACAACCGAGTAAAGAAGATTTACGATGAGGTAAAGCTCTTAGATGCGACTACATTTAATAAGGAACGAGTTACTACGGATATGGAAACCCTTACCAAGGAACTAGGTCGTTTTGCCGAAAACAAGAAGTTGGAAATTGAAACATTAAAGGTTCGAGAAAATTATCGTAAGGAATTTATGGGAAATGTATCTCATGAACTGAAAACTCCACTTTTTACAGTGCAAGGATACATTCTTACGTTATTGGATGGAGCGATGAAAGATAAAACCGTGCGAAAAAAATACCTACAAAGGGCGAGTAAAGGTGTGGAACGCCTTATTTATATCGTGAAAGATTTGGATATGATTACCAAACTGGAGGTAGGAGATCTTGAATTAAACAAAGAAGAGTTTAATATTATTGAGTTGGTCCAAAGCGTGTTCGATTTGTTAGAGATGAAGTCGACTAAAAAGGAGATTTCACTTACTTTCGATATTGATTATGACCAGAGCATTATGGTGTTTGCAGATAGGTCGCGAATTCAACAAATTTTAACCAATCTCATTGAAAACTCTATTAAGTATGGAGCCGTTGGAGGTACTACGGAGGTAAGTGTAGAAGACCTTATTAGAAATAAGGTGATTGTGCGAGTCACTGATAATGGAGAAGGTATTGAAAAGGAGTACATTCCCAGACTCTTTGAACGATTTTTTAGAGTGGATAAGAGTGGTTCAAGAAAAGAAGGAGGGAGTGGTTTGGGATTGGCAATTGTAAAGCATTTGGTCGAGGCACACGATGAAAAAATCTATGTAGAGAGTCAGATAGGTATTGGATCTGAATTTTCATTTACCCTCGAAAAGTCGAAATAATTGCTCGAAATTTACTGTGTTTTTAAACGCTTTTAATCCAGTGTACATTGGTATCTGATTTAAATGGGCAAGCGTGAATTTTTCTTGAGAACAACTAGGTGCAATGCCTTTTCTTTTAAGTTGTTTTGCCAAATATTTCTGTTCATATTGTCCAGGGGTAGGTATGAAAAATGCAGGCTTTTCTAGATTCGCGAGATCCATGATTGTGGTATACCCAGATCTCGATACTACTACTTCACTTTCGTTGAGACTCTTTTCTAGTAATTCAGTTTGCATAAAGTTTACAATCGTGATGTTTTCATTTTCATACATCTTAGCGGTATCCTCCAATACACCTCTAACTAAAAGTACTTTTTTCCCGGAATGCAGAAAGCATTCGAGCATTTTTACCTCCAGTAAAGTTCGCTGAGGTTCGGGGCCAGATAATAAAATGAGTACGTCATAAATAATTGGAATATTCCTCTTTTGCATTCGACTTAATGGACCTATATAGGTAATTGGGAATTTTATTTTTTTTGAATGCCCTAGTTTTCCGGAAAGGTTAATGCCATTTTCTACATCAGGAACCCAACAAGCGTCGAACTTATTAATAATGTTTTGGTGCATCTTAGTACTGAAGAATGAAGTGTTTCCGCTAAGAACATTAATTTGATGTGTGATAAAAATAGAAGGAACTTTTTTATGTCGTATGCCCATTCTATTGTCACTAATAATTCCATGTATTTTTCCTTCTGATACTAATTCCTTTACAACCTTGTGTTCCGCACGTACGGTTCGCTTTAATTTAGGGAGTTTGAAAAAAATATGAAGTTTGAAAAACACTCCTTTTTTTGGGTAGGTGATATTGTAACTTGGTAGTGCTAGACAAGGCAATTCTGGAAATTCTTTTTGTAAAATTCGCAAAGCAGCTCCATCACTCGCCAATAATACGTCAAAGCCTTCTTTTAGTAGGTTCTGGATTATTGGGATGCATCTTGTAGCATGACCAAGACCCCAATGCAAGGGCGCTACGAGGATGGTTTTATTTTTTTTCAATCTAGCTTTAGGTTAGGTTATATCTTTTTCAGAAAAACAAAGGTACACATTCTATGACCCCATTAATATTTCCTTAATTTTACCAAAATTTTAAACAACCATTAAATCTCGTGGGAAGTAAAAATAAATTGAAACGGTTTAGGGAAAACGAAACCTTTGCCAATGTAGTACAACCTACACGTGAAGAAGTAACTGATATTGGGTTTGGCTTGAAAGGTAAGTGGGGCAAGGAATTCTTTAAAAATGACAATCCTATTGTATTGGAACTGGGTTGCGGTAAGGGTGAATATTCAGTGAACCTGGCTAAAAAATATCCTAACAAAAATTTTATTGGAATAGACATTAAAGGCGCTCGATTTTGGAGGGGTGCAAAAACGGCTATAGAGGAAAACATTGATAATGTTGGGTTTTTGCGTACGCAGATCGAACTTATCGATTTCTGCTTCGCCAAAGATGAAGTAGATGAAATCTGGATTACTTTTCCCGATCCACAAATAAAGTATAAGCGTACAAAACATAGACTTACTAATAAAGTTTTTCTAGATCGTTATCGTAAAATATTGAAGACGAAAGGGTATATTCATTTAAAAACGGACAGTGAATTTATGCATGGGTATACCCTGGGGCTTTTACACGGACTCTCGGAAGAAATTGAATATGCTCATCACGATGTATATAATAGTGAAGGATCTCCAGAAGAAGTGACAGCCATACAAACCTTTTACGAATCGCAGTATTTAGAACAAAACAAAAAGATAACATACGTGCGTTTTCAGTTGCGTTCCAAATAATGTATCTTCACATCAAACCAACTTCATGTCCATACTCTTAAATTTTCTTGTTGGCTTTGTAGCGTCCTTGATTGGTGTCATTCCACCTGGGTTACTCAATATGTCGGCAGCAAAAATAAGTATGAAACAAGGCAGGAAGATCGCTATGTTGTTTTCAACGGGGGTGACTTTGACAGTTTGTTTTCAAACCTTGGTCGCCTTGCTATTAGCTCGATATTTGGAACGAAACCCTGAGATTGTCGATCTACTTCAAAAAGTTGCGCTAGGGATTTTTATTTGTATTACTATTTACTTTTTTTTTATAGCCAAGGATACACGTAGAGAAGTACCGAAAAGTGTTAATAAGTCTAAGACAAATCGGTTTTTCTATGGAGTATTGTTAGCGGCTTTAAACTTGTTGCCTCTGCCGTACTGGGTTTATGTGAGCATCACTTTTAATGCTTTTGGGTGGTTTTCTTTTGGACATTTGGAGATTTGGGCTGCTGTCCTTGCTTCGGGCTTAGGAACTTTTGTTATGCTAGCCGTTTATGCTCAATTTTTTAGACCCAAAGAGGATAAGAAGCCTCTTCCTGTGAATATGAACTATATCATTGGGGCAATTACAGCAATTATTGCAGGGATTACTTTGGTTAAAATTTTAAAATACTTGTAGGGATGTCAAAGAATACTGGTTTTTTTGAAAAAGTATACGAGGTGGCACGTTTAATTCCGTATGGCCGAGTGACAAGTTATGGTGCTATTGCCAAATATTTAGGAGCTGCTGGCAGTGCCCGTATGGTAGGATGGGCAATGAATGGCGCTGGAAAATTCCCAGATGTTCCGGCTCATAGAGTGGTAAATAGAAAAGGATTACTTACTGGGAAGCATCATTTTGAAGGGACAAATTTAATGCAACAACTTTTAGAGAGTGAAGGCATTGTAGTAATCGAGAATCAGATACAAGAGTTTGACACTTTGCACTGGGACCCTGTCTCTGAATTATAGCTTCTATTCTCTGTATTTATTTATCACGCTCCGTAAATTTTTTAATTGCATGATTGGTTATATATTGCGAAGCCAAATTGTAAGGATGTATTCATGAAGGTTTATTCAAGTTTATTGTTGTGTTTATGCACTTTCGCAACCTATGCGCAGCAAGTGCAAAGATCAAGCCTTGGAGTAGGAGGTACTTCGGGAAGTTTTCAATCCGGGGATGAAACACTTTATGTTTCTTCAAGTGTTGGGCAACAAAGTGTGATAGGGACCTTCTCTAACGATGCCTTACAACTTCGACAAGGGTTTCAACAACCGCCTATTACGATTTTGCCTATCGCAAATACGCCATCTGATATTGATGCTGTTGTATTTCCTAATCCCGTTGTAAGCCTGGTGACCATTCAATTTAAAGAAGTGTTAGCCGGGCCTATTGAAAATACCATTTACGATCTTACCGGAAAAATAATTAAGCAGGATTCTAAAGAGGCATCCAAAATGTATACCTTAGATCTTACCACATTATCAACAGGGACCTATGTGCTAGTAGTCTCTCAAAATGGACGTGAATTTTCTAAACGTCTGATTAAAAATTAAATTACATGAAAAAACAATGCCTACTCATTATTTGCTGTCTCGTTATTGGTTTCGTACAAGCGCAAGAGTTATTTGTTGAAGGAGGAAAATCGATCACCTCTTTTGCTTTTAAGGATGTATTGTCCAACGAGCTCGATAATTTAAGACCTACCAATCATACGTACCTAGATTTAGGATATCGGGGAGATTTATTTGGGGAACAAGTAAAGTTTATTGGGGGTTTAGGGTTGCATACGTATGGGTCAAGAGGTAGCGATGCTAATGCAACTAATTTTTTTGAATGGGAGACCACGTATGTAAGTCTTCAGGCGGGTGTTGATATAGAAATTATAAAGGCAAATCGCTTTTCATTTCATGTGAGAGCGACGGTTGCACCCGAATTTCTCATGCAAGGTACTCGGGTATTGAATAATCAAGTTTTAGATATCAATGGGTTAGAAGATTTTGACACTCCGATTATTTTCTTGAGAGGAGCTGCTTCTTTTGAGTATAAGGTTTCTGACGGAATTACGACTTTTTTACAATACAGATACGGACAGGGGACCCAGTTAGAAAAGAGTGCTTCTGGAGGAGAACTCACCTATTTCTCTCAAGATATAGGATTAGGGCTTATGTTTAATTTGAAAATGAATACTAATGAGAGCGAAGGCACTCCTCAATAAATAAACGATGATGAAAAGATTTACAATACTATTTTTTGGATTATTATTGTCATGGGTGTCTCAATCTCAAACAGATGGAATTAGCTATCAAGCAGTAATTCTTAATCCTGATGCACAACAAATACCTGGTCCCGACCTTGAGGGAGGAGTTTTGTCTGAAGCTGCAGTGGATTTGCGATTTACCATTCTAAATGAAGATGGTTCTGTTGTGTATCAAGAAATTGTTGAAACCACAACGGACATCTATGGGATGGTTAACGTTTTTATTGGCTCTGGAGCCGCGTCATCCATTAGTAATTTTGACGAGATTAATTGGGATGGTACCCCAAGAAATCTGGCAGTTGAAATTGACTTAAAAATAGATAGAGGCTTTGTTTTTATGAGCCTTGAAAAATTGTCATTTACGCCTCAAGCTTTCCACAGAAATATCATTGCCACTGGCGATATGGTTGTCGAAGGAACGGTTACTTTCAATAGTGATTTTATCATTGAAGGACAAACTGTGATTAATAGCGGATTGGATGTAGCAGGGGATTTAACCGTTGGAGGAGATGCGGATATAGATGAGGATTTAAATGTAGGTGAAGATATTGTTATTGGGGACGATTTAACCGTTAATGGAATTACAGATTTAAATAGTACACTAAATGTAAATAATGGTCGTACTACCAATCTTTCAGGTCGATTGGAAGTGGAGGGAAGGACCCTTGTAAATAATGGAATGGAAGTGGCAGAAGGTGTTACTATTGGTGGAAGTACAGTTATTGGTGGTAATCAAACTTTAGGGGGAAATTCAAATATTGGAGGACGTCAAGATATCGTAGGTAGCCAAACTGTTGGAGGGAATCAGACAGTAACTGGAGTTAATGTAATCGGTGGAAATCAAACCGTTGGGGGGACTCAAAATGTGGGAGTTGATCAAATCATTGCGGGAAACCAGAGTATTGGAGGAAATCAAAGTGTTGGGGGAGATGTAGTCATAAACGGAACCACGAACATGAATGGAGATTTAGATCTGTCAGGGATGCTAAATGTAGGAAGTTCGGGAACCTTGGTCGGTGACTTGACAGTAGGTGGAGATGGAGATTTTCTTGGTAGAATGAACATCGCTAGTACCACCACTATAGGGGGGACAACCGATATATTTGGATCTACTTTTATAGATGCTTTTTTAACAGTCAGTAATAATACAACGTTGAACGCGAATTTGGATGTTGGAGGAAGAGCAACTATAGGACAATCGCTTCGGGTAGATGGTTTGTCCTCATTAAACGGGTCATTAAAAGTGAATAATGCGCAAGGTACTTTCTTAACTGGTTTATTGGATGTAGAAGGGGCAGCAAATTTTAATTCCGGTTTGAGAGTTAATTCGGCCAGTCCTTCTATTTTGAGTGGTACGTTAAGAGTAATTAGAGAGACCTCATTAGAGGATGATGTAACTGTAGAAGGAGGATTGAGAGTTAGTAATGTTGGAACTGTAGAAGGAAACCATATTGCATTGTTCGAAAATAATGGGTTTTTCGGAGGAGATGGACTGGCTGTGCGAATAGACACGCCCACACTTACCCAAGAGAATAATTTTATGACCTTCTTTGGTCAAGGTAATTATGTTGCTGGTCGTATTGAAAGCTTTAGTGGTCCCGATCCAGTATTAAATCAAGGCGTAGTTTATGGCTCGAAAGGAGCTGATTATGCCGAATGGATTGAAAAGGAGAACCCTGCTGCTAGTTATATGCCAGGAGAAGTTGTTGGAATTAAAGGAGGAAAAATTTCATTCAATACAACTCAGGCAGATCATGTGCTAACTATATCAATGGCGCCAATTGTGCTTGGAAACATGCCTAACGAAGATCAAAAGGAAAATTTTGAAAAAGTTGGATTTATGGGGCAAGTACCCGCGAAGGTTAAGGGCAAGGTTAATGTAGGAGATTATATTGTGGCTTCTGGAAATCACGATGGTTTTGCCATTGCTATTTCTGCTGAAGACATTGTGCTTAGTGATCTAAAAAATGTTATAGGGAAAGCATGGACTTCTTCAAAAGGTGGAGAAAGTTTGATCAATGTGTCAGTGGGATTGAAGAGCAACGAATGGGTGTCTATTCTAGAAACTCAAGAGAACAGACTGCAGTTACTTGAGGCTAAGCTCCAGAAAATGGAAACACTTTCAGAAAAAATAGAAAAATTAGAGACCAAGCTGAATGCTATGGATATGAACTAATTTTGAATTATTACTTACAAAAAACCTGCGCTCGATCCGGC
>JAHZIZ010000235.1 GCA_022601215.1 Bacteroidota bacterium | reverse complement strand
ATGTATGGGTTAATGATACAAAAGAAATTCATTGTGATACTGTCATTATTTCAACTGGAGCATCAGCAAAATATTTAGGTTTAGAATCTGAACAAAAATATTTAAAACTCGGAGGAGGTGTTTCTGCATGTGCTGTTTGTGATGGATTCTTTTATAGAAATCAAGAAGTAGTGATTGTAGGTGCCGGAGATTCAGCTTGTGAAGAGGCTCATTATTTGTCAAAATTATACACTAAGGTAACTATGTTGGTTAGACGAGATGAGTTTAGAGCTTCAAAAATTATGGCAGCTAGAGTAAAAAATACTAAAAATATTGAGATATTATTTAATACGGAAACCGACGAAGTTTTAGGGGATGGTGTTGGAGTTACTGGTGCACGAGTTTTTAATAATAAAACAAATAAAAAACATGACATTCCAGCAACAGGTTTTTTTGTAGCTATTGGTCATAAACCAAATACAGATATATTTAAAGGATTTTTGGAATTTGATGAAACAGGTTACATAATTAATGTTCCAGGTACATCTAAAACAAATGTAGAAGGCGTATTTGTGTCAGGAGATGCCGCAGATCATGTTTACAGGCAAGCTGTTACAGCAGCTGGAACAGGTTGCATGGCTGCTTTAGATGCTGAGCGTTACTTATCAGCTAAAGAAGGCTAGAGAATCTTATTTTTATTTAAAAAAGAAAGACTGTTTAAAGAGCAGTCTTTTTTTTTTGCAAATTTTTTTGTCTTAATTAAAAATTATGTTTTCTTTGAAAACTATTTTTAAAACGGGGTGTGGCGCAGTCCGGTTAGCGTACACGGCTGGGGGCCGTGTGGTCGCAGGTTCAAATCCTGTCATCCCGACCAAAAAAAATAAAACACCGTAGGTGTATGTTTTTCATTAGTAGGTAGCGTTTTCTAGGATTCTTTATGTCCTATTGATTTTGTTTCGTTAAGGATTATGTCAATCTGAATATTACCGAATGGTGATACTAGAGAAAATTCGATTGTTTCTTTTAACAGTATTTTTAAATATCTTAATAACTTTAATGTAAGGTTTTGGCTAAAGTTACTACTTTTACACTCTAAATTTATTACTGAAGAAATTAAGATTATGTCGAGTACAACAGAAAGAATAAAATGTCTTATTATAGGATCAGGTCCTGCGGGATACACAGCAGCCATCTATGCGTCAAGAGCCGATTTAAAACCAGTAATGTATACTGGGATGGAACCTGGAGGTCAATTAACAACCACGACAGAAGTGGATAATTTTCCGGGATATCCTGAAGGCATTGATGGGCCGACCATGATGGTTCAACTACAAAAACAAGCAGAACGTTTTGGGACTGAGGTTCGTATAGGCATGGTTACTGCCGTGGCTTTTAGCGATGAAGTAGGGGGGATTCACAAAGTTACCGTTGATAATAAAACGGAGATTGAAGCCGAAACGGTGATAATATCTACTGGGGCTACCGCAAAATATCTAGGATTAGAAAGTGAACAACGATTACGTGGGGGTGGTGTTTCTGCCTGTGCAGTATGTGATGGTTTCTTCTATAAAGGACAAGATGTTGCTATCGTTGGAGCTGGAGATACGGCCGCCGAAGAAGCTACATACTTAGCAAATATTTGTAACAATGTGACTATGTTAGTGCGTAAGGACTATATGCGTGCCTCCAAAGCGATGCAACATAGAGTAACAGCTACAAAGAATATTGATGTACGTTATAACACTGAAGTAGATGAAGTATTGGGAGATATGGTAGTTGAAGGTTTACGTATGAAAAATAATATTACTGGCGAGAAAGAGGATATAGCCATTACGGGCTTGTTTGTTGCTATTGGACACAAACCGAATACAGATATCTTTAAAGGACAGTTAACCATGGATGACACGGGCTACCTTATTACGGAAGGGAAGTCTACTAAAACAAACAAGCCAGGTGTTTTCGCTAGTGGAGATGTACAAGATAAAGAATATCGTCAGGCCGTAACTGCGGCAGGTACAGGCTGTATGGCAGCTTTAGACGCAGAACGTTATTTGGCTACTGTAGAAACGTCTGAGGAAGTTGAGGCGTAGACAACCATCTATTTAACACTTAAAAAGTCCCGAAGAGAATCTTCGGGACTTTTTTTATTCAACTCCTTGATGGTGGTAGCTATAAACACGCTTCATCTTCCAGTCTTCCCCATCTTTTACCCACAAACCTGAGAATAGAGCATCTCCGGTTTGGTACAATTCCTTACCTTTCTCTTGCATATAGAACTCGTGTTTCCCTTCTGCAATGGCTGCATAAAGTACACCATTGTTGTACATTGGGTACACTTTAAGGGTATTAGGTGTTAATTTTCTAATGGGTTTTCTATCTTCATTTGAGCAAATATTCTCCTTCATAGCTTTCAAAAATCCTTCTTTATTCTGAATACCAGCTAAGTCGTGATAAAACTCTAAATCGTTAGATAATAAACTTTCCAAAGAAGTGAGATCACAGTTGTTAAAACCTTCATCGAAAGCTAAGCTGTCTAATTTAATAAAGGTTTGGTGTAATTCAGAATTTACATCTACTTGTGCTTGACTTATTCCGAAGCATAATAGAAATAGGGCGATACATTGATAGTTAATTTTCATTGTTAGATAATTTTGATTTTAGTAAAACCCAAGAAATTCTTGGAACATGATAGAGTAGTGCATACATTCCAAGTAGCAGTAAACCAAATACGGTTGGGATAACGACACCAAAGGAATACATTGTTCCAAGTACGAAGCCTAGGAGATATTCCAATTTATACAAAGGAATGATAAGCGCTATAACAAATAACGCTAACATCATATAATTTATAATAGAAAGTTCTAAAGCAAAGGATATCGATATAATGACTCCGAAAAGAAGTGCGCAAATTCCTCGATATAAAATGTTTATCGGTTCTCTTTCCTTTAGTATTCTAGTTGGATCCTGTAATCTTTTTTCAATAACAGTTAGCGTCATCCATGTAAATAAAGGAAGCACCAGGCCACCCCACCAATTGGATATTCCAGGTAGGGTGTCGCTATGAAATATATAGTGAGTTGGAACTCCTTCGTTGAAATAATCCCAGAGAATTAGCGACCAAATCACGAGTGTTGTACACACGGTTATTCCCCATTTCAATTGAGGTGTGATAGAATTTTTCATAAGTTTATCGTGATGAATTAAACTAAAATATGATAAGAGAAAACCCCAAGACGCTATGGACTTCGTCCCGGGGTTTTACAAGGTTGGTTAGAACCTTTTTTGTTGATTAGTTGGTTGATTACATTTTGCGAACGTTGCCAGAAGCCCCATCTCTAACAGAGACAGCAGTTGGGTTCCCATAATAGCGAATGTCACCACCGCTTGAGGCACTTCCGTCAATTTCATCGCGGACATTGACAACAATATCGGCCCCACTAGAAGCTTCAGCTCTACACGTTTTTACCTTTAGATCTTTAGCTTTCAAGTCACTTCCACTAGATGCGTCTGCGACCAAGTGCTCGGCTCGTCCTGTAATTTTTATATCGGCACCGCTACTTACATCGGCGATTAATTCTTTGGCGATCACTTCCACCTCGAGGTCTGCACCGCTACTACTGTCTAGGGATAAGAATTCACTTTTTATTACTGAATTCCCTATTACATCTGCTCCACTAGACGCGGAAACTGCTGTGAGTGTACTTGCATAGGTAACATGTACTTTCTTTGCCTTGGCTCTACCAATATTATTTCCAGATACGACACCTATGTGTAGTTTTCCGTTACTAATTTCGGTTTCGATAAGCTCAAGCAAATTTTCATCGGCTTCAACAACAATTTTGTTTTCATCACCTTCTGTTAAAAAGACATCTATACCGGCACTTCCTTTTACTTCAGAGAAGTTACCAGAAGAGGGGCGTTCTTCGGTGGTTACATTTCCATTTCCATGTGTCTGACCCAAATTGATGTCGAAATGACAAGCTGTGGCGGTTAGGGTTAATAATGCCAGTAAACTGATTTTGATTGATTTCATACTTTTTGTTTTAGGTATTCTTTCAGAATACATTATCGAAATGATTAGTTTCCTACCTTTATTTTTAAGGTGTCTTGTTTATCGGTTGCATTGATATTAATACCATCGTCGTCTATGGTGACGCTATCTCCGTCACTGTCTATGATTTGGATACCGTTTTTATCTACTTTTATAAAGTCGCCATCTTTGTCTTTGATATATACTCCGTCATCATCCCAATCGTCTTGCCAATCATCACTACTAGAGCTTCGCTCTATATTTTTGGTAATGGGACAGTCTAGGCATCGGGTTTCTCCATTTTCAATTAAGAGGTATTGTTCTTCATCTCCATTATCTAGAATATCTCTGTAATACGAATCATTTCTATGAAATGAATACGTGTTTTCATCTGCGTAAAGCACGGTACCCTCAGGAAGATAAAGAATGACCTCAACTTCTTGATCTCTCAACTTGTTTTCAAAGCCAGTGGTTAGGTAGGCGTTTAAATCAAGATTTCCGTTGGCATAACTATAGTTATAGTCAATTTTCTTTGCCGTTTCTTTGGCTGATAAATAATCACTCCCTTCGGCTCGTTTTTCAACTACAATTCTTCCAATAGAGTCTGAAGTAGAGCGAACGATTAATCGAATATCCGTTGAATAGATAATTTTTTCATCATTCTCATCGTATTCTAAGGTAAGCCTACCTCGTCGGCGTGCATCATATTCATAGTTCTCGTTTGAGACCATTTTTACATGTAAAGTATCACCGCTGCGAACAGGAAGTTCGTGTTCTGCTACAAACTCTCCGTCGAAAGCTCGCTCTGTGGCCTGTCGAATCCCTAGGATTCCTAAGCCTATTAGCGAAGCCAACCAAACGACTAGTAAACTAATTTTGGCAGGCGTACCTATAGATTTCAGGTTGGTAATAAGCATCTTAAGTCCTAAGATAAATAGTACAAAAAATGGAATCCCTACAGCAAATAAAGTCAATAAGGATACTAACCAGATAGGCGCATTAGTGGTATCGGCTAATTGATACCATTCCATCATTTCTCCAGTTCCCCAGATTCCAAAGGAACCAGCAGTAAAGAGACCAACAATGAGCCCCACAAGGGTGGCTAAGGAAACAATGATTAAGATGATTCCGAAAAACTTGACAAATATGTTAAATAACGTTCGAAGGATATTACCGAGGGTGTCGAAGAAACCAGAGGCACCGCTTCTTACTTTGTTCCCGTATTTGTCATAGTCTACGCTTTTTACCTTTTCGGAGACATTTTCATATCCTTCTTTAAACTTTTTTTCAATATTGGAGATATTAATAGGTTCTCCAGTCATTCTCAGTTTTTCTGCGGTTGTTTCAGCGGCCGGAACAAGGATCCACAATAAAATGTAAACCAATATAGGTGTTCCAAAGCCTAAGAGTACTAATACTACCCAGAATAAACGGACCCAAAGAGAGTCGATTCCTAAATAATGCCCTAAACCAGCCGATACTCCAGAGATGAATTTATTGTCCTCATCTCGGTATAATTTCTTGCCATTTCCCCGACTAGAAGCATACGATCGTTTGCTTCTACCAGAAGGGGAGTCATCAAAGATTTCTTCATCAACCATATAATCCTCTGGCTGCCCCATTACACCGATAACAGCATCTAATTCTTTGATGGTCACTACTTGAGTACTGCTTTCGAGTTTTTCAGAGAAAAGTTCTGCAATACGAGCTTCAATATCTTTAATTATTTCGTCGCTCCCATTAGGATCGCTCATTGACTTGCGGATCGCTTCTAGGTAGCGTTGTAATTTTCCAAAAGCATCTTCATCGATGTGGAAAAAGGTTCCTGCTAGATTTATGTTAACTGTCTTGTTCATTTTGTAGTGGTTGAGCTTGTTACACGATTCACGGCCTGGCGTAATTCGTCCCAGGTAGTGTTTAATTCTTTTAAAAATAATTTACCGGTTTCGGTCAATTCATAATACTTGCGTGGCGGTCCACTGGTAGATTCTTCCCAGCGGTAGTTTAATAACCCTGCGTTTTTAAGGCGGGTTAATAGTGGATAAATGGTTCCTTCCACCACAAGCATTTTAGCGTCTTTTAGCGTTTCAAGGATATCACTAGTATATGCCTCTCCGTCTTTAAGTATAGAGAGAATACAATATTCTAAGACCCCCTTTCGCATTTGCGCTTTTGTGTTTTCAATTTTCATATGGCATGGTCTAATTTTCCAGAGACAAAAATTCGTCTCGAGTGATTATGTAATGTGGATTGAGTTGATCCAAGGTGTACTTACTCTCTGTCATTTTAATGACAGCTACTGAAGCCGTGGGCTTAGGTAGCTCTCCTGGTGACACTATATTGAGTACAGCGGCCATTACTAATTTAATTAACGTGTTCATTTTTTGATTGATTTGATGATGATTCCTCAATAGGTTGAGGGGTTGTTTTTATAAAGGGTATACTTAACGGATATTTATAATATTCTCCGCGATTAGCATGAATGGTTGCACTGATTACTGCATATAATTCTAAAACGAAAAGACCTAATAGAAGGATTGCCGCTACTAAGAATAAGGTTAATAAACCTGAGAGATTGTCCACATTTTTTACAGACACTTCGTGTACATGATGGTCAATGATTTCAACTAAGCCTACAAAATCCGACGCAAATATTGTGAAGAACGGCAGACATAAAATTCCTATAGCCAACGCATACAGCAACATGCTTAATTGAAAATTAATGGCTTCCCTTCCATGTTCTTGCACAAAATCTTTTTCTTTATTGGTTGTCCATAATATTAAAGGGGCTAAGAAATTTCCAAAAGGAAATAAGTACTTCGCAAAGGTGGAAAGATGAATTGCGGTAGCCACATTTTTATGATTTTCAGGTATGCTAGTTTCCATTGTCTATTATTTTCTTATGCAAAGATAAGTCTAAAAACAGGTATTATGTTACGCATAGTACTAAAATTTAACACAACGTTAACATTTTTAAAACCTGATTTCTTTTGATATTCAGTCAATAGAGTGGGTTAAGGAGTTTTTTTTTTTATTCTGAATAGAAAAGGAATATCTTCGCCCAAAGTCTATAAGCTATGACATTAAAGCCCAGTCAGATAAATAAATTTACAATGTTTAAGTTGCCTTCGGCTTATTTTTCTGGGGTAAGAGCCATTGAAATTTCTGAAACACATTGTACTACCTCTGTTACGCATCGATGGATCAATCAAAATCCATTTAAATCTATGTTTTGGGCCGTTCAAGGAATGGCGGCGGAGCTTTCTACGGGAGCATTAGTGATGTCTTATATAAAGAATAGCAATGCAAAGGTGTCCATGTTGGTCGCAAATAATAAGGCGACATTTACAAAAAAGGCTACGGGTAAAATAACGTTTCGCTGTGAAGATGGTTTGGCTATTTCAAAAGCAATACAACAAACCATTGCTACGGGTGAAGGACGAACTTGTTGGATGAAAGCCGTTGGTAAAGATAAACATGGTGACGTCGTATCGCTGTTTGAATTTGAATGGACAGTTAAAAGGAAATAGGTCCTTACGGTTATCAATACTAAATATGAAATTGGCCATTCATAAATGACCAAATCGTGCTACTTAGTCAAAGTTGTTAAACTACCCTGCAACTAATTGTAACAAAACGTATTTCAATTCAACTAATCTTCTGATAACCTTCTAAACATTTAAATAATGACAGCACATGAAATAGATTATACCATTTATGGTGAAGAAATGCAATACGTAGAAATAGAATTAGACCCTAATGAAGGTGTTGTAGCCGAGGCAGGGAGTTTTATGATGATGGATAATGGCATCCAGATGGAGACTATTTTTGGGGACGGATCTAAACAAGATTCTAGCGTTATGGGAAAGATATTTGGAGCGGGAAAACGACTACTAACGGGAGAGAGTCTTTTTATGACCGCTTTTTATAATATGCAGGGGGGGAAAAAGCGTGTGAGTTTCGCTTCACCTTATCCTGGAAAAATTATTGCCATAGACCTAGCGAGATTTGGAGGTAAATTTGTCTGCCAAAAAGACGCATTTCTCTGCGCTGCGAAAGGCGTTTCGGTTGGAATTGAATTTTCAAAGAAATTGGGAAGAGGTTTGTTTGGTGGTGAAGGCTTTATCATGCAAAAGCTTGAAGGAGATGGTATGGCCTTCGTACACGCAGGTGGGACTACAGCAACCAAGGAGCTGGCTGCAGGAGAAACTATGAAAGTCGATACCGGATGTATTATAGGATTTGACCAAACGGTTAATTACGATATCGAGTTTATAGGAGGAATAAAGAATACCCTGTTTGGGGGAGAAGGACTTTTCTTTGCCACATTAACCGGACCTGGGACTGTTTATGTGCAATCATTACCGTTTAGCAGACTAGCTAAAAGGGTGTGGGCAGCGGCTCCTAGAGGAGGAGGTAAGGGAAAAGGAGAAGGAAGTATTTTAGGCGGCTTGGGAGATTTGTTAGATGGAGATAATGGATTTTAACAAAGTTTAACGCAGGCAGTTATTAACAAAGTTCTTTCTGTTGAAGAATTTTACTTACCTTTAAGACAGTAATATAAACCTCGCGCCTATAATAAACAACTACGTAACCTAACTCTGATTAATACTATGGCTAGAGCAATGTTCGATTACACTAAAGCTGTGCTTAAAAAAGTAAGTTTTGACGTTAATCTGTTCTGTAAAGAGTTGAAAAAAGCAATGGACCGATTACTTCCTCATGAAATAGAGGAGTTGAGAATCTGGGTCAATTCACTCATTCAGCAGAACCCCCAATTAAATCAATGTTTAATTTATCTTAAAGAATAATAATAAGGCCTTCAGCGATGAAGGCTTTTTTTATTTTACGGGGCTTATAATTTTTACATCCTGAAAACGAATCGCACCGCGTATTACTCCAGCTATTACATCATACATGGCGTTTATAATCTGCATCTTTAGTTCACTTTTTGGGTAAATAAGACTCACTTCTCTAGCCGGCGATGGTTCTTTAAAGTGTTTTAGGTGCTTTTGTTGTTTTTCTGAAATATCTAAGGTGTGTAAAAATGGAAGTAGTGTCATCCCTAACCCTTCGTGAGAAAGCTTAATGAGCGTTTCAAAACTGCCGCTTTCTAATTGAAAAGGATCATCCTTCGCAAGTTTCGACACTTTACATAAGTTGATCACGCCGTCTCTAAAACAATGTCCATCTTCTAATAGAAGGATGTCTTCAATTTCTAAGTCGGAACTTTCTATGGTTTCTTTATTATACAAACGGTGGCTCTCTGGTACGTATCCCACAAACGGTTCATAATAGATAGGACGCTCTTTTATTTTTTCGTTATACAGTGGAGTGGCTGCAATAGCTGCATCTAGGTGACCTTCATGTAATTTCGTGATTATTTCATCGGTAGCTAATTCCTCAATTCGCAGTTGCACCTTTGGGTAACGCACTGTAAATGTCTTTAAAAACATTGGAAGCAATGTTGGCATGATGGTAGGGATCATTCCCAATCTAAATTCCCCTCCAATAAATCCTTTTTCCTGATCTACCACGTCTTGCATGCGCTCTGCTTCATTCACAATACTTTTTGCCTGATTCACAATCTTTAGTCCTACTGGGGTAAGTTCAATGGGTTTTTTACCTCTATTAAAGATTAAAATATCGAGTTCTTCCTCCAGCTTCTGTATTTGCATACTTAAGGTGGGTTGCGTAACGAATGTTTTCTCCGCTGCTTTGGTAAAGTTTTGGTGTTCTGCTACGGCGAGTACATATTTGAGCTGTGTAATGGTCATAATGAAGCTATTTGATATCAAAAATACGAATCACTATTAATAAAATCTATTATTCATCATAAATTTTAAGAATATCCTTATAACAAAAATTCCAGCAAAAGGAGGTGCTGGAATTTTTGTTTACCGTATCTTTTTTATCTTACATTCTTATTTCTAACTCGAGCGCTTCATTTGCTACTTCAAATTGGGCATCTTTCCACTGAGGAGGACCATAGCTCATCACGTTATTAGAAACGCCATACATTTCCTTTGGCATACCGTTAGGTTCAAAGTCCATAGTTTTGTTCCCATTTTTGTCGTGGAAAAGCGTAATTCCATAAATACCAGGGGTTACATTGGTAAAAGTAACGACGGCCTTGCCATCGACGATAGCTCCTTCCAGTCCTTGTAAAGGAGCGGCTTTCATAAAAGTGGTTTCATCGTATAGCCCAACAATGACATTTCCGTCTGCACTTGGCACTGGAACAGTCACCGTTATTGTAGTTCCTGCTGTTTCGGTTTTTACAGTTTCGGCAACAGTGGTCTGTGCTTGCGTAAATAAACTTGAAATGGCGAGTGTAATGGTGATGATGATAGTTTTCATAATATTGATTTTTAATTGTTGTGTTATTAATACACTTCAAATGTGCGAAGAATTCACATTCAGAGAAACAAAGAATGTCTCAACTGTCAATTATCAATACTGAATTGTAGTAAGGACCGTATTAAGGATTTATAACAAGCCTCGAGCTTTTATTTCTAGATATTTATTGATAGTATTTACGGTAAGATCTTTCGGCGCAGTTAAGATGGTTTGGATTCCGTATTTCTGAAGCTCATAAACAATTAATTTCTTTTCGTAAACGAATTTTTCAGCTACAACCTTATCATATACTTGTTGTACAGTTTCTGCCTTATTCTTCACCAACCCGGATAATTCAGTATTCTTAAAAATTACGATGACCAATAAGTGACTTTTAGCAATGGCTTTTAAATATGGAAGCTGTCTGCGCAAACTATCTAAGGTTTCAAAATTGGTATACAAAAGAATAAGACTGCGATGCGTGATGTGCTTTTTTATGTTGGCATATAGCTTACTGTAATCGCTTTCAAAAAAGTCGGTATTTACATTATAGAGTGATTCTAAAATAAGTCGCATTTGCGAGCTTCGTCTTTCGGCGACAACGATATTATTTACTTTTTTGGAAAACGATAGCATTCCAGCTTTATCGTGTTTTTTCAGAACTACATTACTAATTACCAAAGAGGCATTAATCGCATAGTCTAACAAACTTAATCCGTTAAAAGGCATTTTCATATAACGCCCTCTGTCGATAATAGAATAAATGGATTGTGATTTTTCGTCCTGAAACATATTAACCATCAAGCTATTGCGTTTCGCAGTAGCTTTCCAGTTAATAGTTCGAAGATCATCTCCTATCACATAATCCTTTATTTGTTCAAACTCCATGCTATGTCCGATACGTCGTATTTTTTTAATTCCAGAATCGACAGAGTTTCTGTTGATATTAAGGAGTTCAAACTTTCGTAATTGCTTAAAACTAGGATATGTTTTTACCATAGCGTCCTTACTAAAAGAATATCGTTTAGCAACTAAACCAAGCACTGAGGATGCATAGACATTTAAAGCGCCAAAATGATATTCACCTCTTTGAGTAGGACGAAGCGCATACGTAAGGCTTTTTTCTTTACGAGAGGCTATTTTTGTACGCAAGCTAAAATCTCTTTGTTGAAATTGCTCAGGAATTTCATCAATAATTTCACAATGGGCAACAAACCCGTAGTCATTTCTCAACGCAATGGTTACCCCATTTAAATCTCCGTTCGAGAACTTTTCAGGTAATACTCTTTCGGCTTGAATGCGATGTCCAAGAAAAACAATGAGTAGGTCTAAAAAGAAGAAGGTGAGTACTACGAGAATAGAAAGTTGGGCAACGGTAAAGAGTTTCGGAATAAAATAACTCAAACCAAATAAGACCACGATAGCAATGCCAGCATAGAAAAATCGAGGTTGTATGTAAAAAGGTTTGAGAAAGTTCATCGAGCCGTATTTTTATCTTGGAATTTCTGTGGTTTCTATTATCTGTTTGATAATATCCCCGCTACTCAAGCCTTCCATTTCACGTTCTGGGGTCACAACCACTCTGTGATGCAAAACAGGAACTGCCGCACGTTTAATGTCTTCTGGTGTAACAAAATCACGTCCTTGCATTGCAGCAAAGGCTTTACTCGCTTTAAGTATGGCGATAGAGGCCCTTGGTGAGGCTCCTAAGTAGAGAAACTGGTTACTTCTAGTGGCTACAATAATTTGTGCGATATAATGTAATAAGTGTTCTTCAATTCGTACTTGAGAGACTAGACTTTGGTATTTCGAAATTTGCGCACCACTTAAAAATGAAGTGATGGCGGCTGTTTTCTCTTTGTCCATTAGGATATGCTCTCGGTTGAGGATTTCAATTTCTTCTTCAAGATTTGGATAACCTACGTCTATTTTAAACAAGAACCGGTCAAGCTGTGCCTCAGGAAGACGATAAGTTCCTTCTTGTTCTACCGGGTTCTGGGTGGCCAATACCATGAATGGCATGTCCATTTTATACTGTACGCCGTCCATAGTAATTTGTTGCTCTTCCATTACTTCAAAAAGGGCCGCCTGAGTTTTGGCAGGTGCTCTATTTATCTCGTCAATTAAAATCATATTTGAAAAGATGGGACCTTTTTTAAATTCAAATTCAGAACTTTTTAAGTTAAACACCGAAGTCCCTAAAATATCACTAGGCATTAGATCTGGAGTAAATTGGATTCGGCTAAAATCAACAGATAATGATTTTGCCAATAATTTTGCGCTAATCGTTTTTGCAACGCCAGGAACTCCTTCAATAAGAGAATGACCATTTGCTAAAAGGGAAGCGATTAGCATGTCGATCATATTACTTTGCCCTACAATTACTTTGCCTATTTCACTCTTTATCTGATTGACATGTGCGCGTAGTTCTGTGAGGTCTAACCTACTTTTAAATTGTAGGTCATGTTCCCCATTGGTTGTTGCTTCTTGCAAATCCTGTGGAGGCGTTGTATCTGTTTTGCCTAATTCATCTTGAGGGTTAGGAACTCCTGTTTGTTCTTCCATAATTAACGTGAATGAAATTCTTCTATAAACTTATTTAATTTAATGAGACTGGTCTCACTATTGTGCTCTTTACTCTGTAACCATTTAATGTAATTGATAAGAATGGCAACATTAGCTTCCTTCTTTCCTGACTTCGCGCTAAGTCGTTCAATAAACTCCTCATCTAACACAGAGGTATTCAAATTAAAATCGCTTCGTATTTTTTCAAGGAAATAGGTAATTTTTTTATCAACAAGATTGTGATGATCTTGGGTTTCAAAATACAAATTTGAGATGGTCTTAACAAAGGCAACGGTTGTATTCTGAAGGGGTTTTATAATGGCAACTATGCGCTGTCTACGCTTTGCATTGAAGATGATAAATAATAGGCTAAGAAGCAATGCTATATACCAGGCCCAACGAAATGCCGTTTGCTCTAAAAACCAGCCTAACTCTGACGATTGCTCTGCTTCAGCACCGTCATAAGGAGTTTGGTATTTTAGGTAGGAATCGAAATAGATGTCTTTGGAAGGGAGGTATGAGAGAACTCCTTCTACATAGCGAAATCGATCCTCTTTTAAGATGTTATAATTAGTGAAAATTTTGGGTTGAAGGTGCAAGTAAAAAGTACCCTCATAATAAGGAACCTTTAAAAAGTTGGGTTGGCGATCACCGTTATCCATATACCCTAAAACCTGTTGAGTTTCATTGTCGAAATTGCCAAAATAAAAATCGCCCTCGTTTCTGTCGATACGTGTATTTCTATCTTGTAAACTTGCATGTTTAAAGGACAGTTCGGAGATACTGTCATTTTCATTGAGCAGGTAGTCAATGTCTACTTTGAGCGAATCTGTGAGATAAGACGGAATGTAGTAGTCGGAGATAAATACGGTGTTACCTCTTTCGGCAAAAAGCAACAGTTCATCGATGGATTCAAAATCTAAGCTTGTGCTATTTCCAATTTTCATATAAACCCCTTCGGCAATATGATCTCCATAACCCCCTTCAGAATTCGCATAAAAATAGGAGTCAGGCATGTGGTATAAGGTTCGTACTTTGCTATCTTCAAATAATCGCTCTAGCTCCTTATAAATAAT
This sequence comes from Bacteroidota bacterium, assembly GCA_022601215.1. Lineage (GTDB taxonomy): Bacteria > Bacteroidota > Bacteroidia > Flavobacteriales > Flavobacteriaceae > Aureisphaera. The sequence goes on along the minus strand of JAHZIZ010000235.1, from coordinate 6,315 downwards.
ACTTACTCCATACGGTTTATTGCTCTTTTCATTAAAAGATTCTTCCCAATCTATGGTACGTGTGACCTTTACCGTTAATGCAAGGGCAATGATGAGCCCAAGAATTATCAAGATGGGTATGTAGATTTTTTTCATCATCCTACTTTCTGAATTAAATGATCAAAATCTGTTTTAGCTTTGTTGTATTGGTTGGTGTCTATTAAAAATTCTCCATACCAAACATAATTATACAAGTACGATGTGTAAGCGAAACTTTCACTAAAAGGCTGCTCTTGTATTTCATTATAATATTCGCCATTTGTCTTATCATCTTCAAATTTGATGAAATTTTTAAGACTTAGTATTTGGAGAATAAGTAAGTAATTATAACGGATGGCCAGACGATAATCTCCTTCTTTTTCTGCTTTTTTGATGAGCGTGTTAAGATCCGTAGCTTCAATGTTTTCTGAATTGATTTCGTCAGAGTCCTCACCAATTCTTTGATTACCTCTAAAGTTGAATATTCCACTTCCACCTTCATTTAAAACAATATATGCCAGATAAAAAACTGCTGCGATAAGCATAAATACAAAAAGCCAATTGACAAAGTTAAATCCTAGATTGGGAGTATCTACTTCTGTTTCATTATTAACTTCCTTGATATCTGGATTTTCTTCTTTTGTTTTGTATTTATTATAATCGCCATTGCCTCCTTTTGTGGTTTTCACAACTTTTTTTCCTTCGTAATCGTAACGATCTCCATCATATCGTTCCTTAAAATCTTCTTCAAAACGAATTTCATTTTGAGGCTCCCAAGAAGTAACTTGAGCAGAGATAGGACCGCTTTTTAGAAGCAGGAAAAGTCCAAACAGAGAGAGAAGTGACCAATAGATTCTTCTCATATGGCGTGTAAGGTTAGGGATGTTGGTGTTGATTGTGGCGTGATTGCTGATTGTGTTTTCTTATAAACTTTGAAGGGATATAGTAAATAGTAGTAACTTATAATGCCTAGGGTTCCTAATATGATACCTACAGAAAGCCAGTTGGGCATCATGTTGGAGTATCGCGTCACGAAACCTTCTAGGAAGCCCGCGGAAAATGTAAAGGGAAACGTGCTAATTAAAATTTTCACTCCGGTTTTCACACCTCGTTTAAACGACTCCAATCTTGAATATGTTCCTGGGAAAAGAATACTAGCGCCAAGAACGAGACCAGCAGCGGCTTCAATAACGATCGCAAAAATTTCCATAGCTCCATGAATCCATATTCCGCGTACACTTTCCCAAAGAACTTCTTTTTCATAGAAGAAATATTGAAAAGAGCCGAGCATGATGCAATTCTTAAATAGAATCCATACTGTACCAATACCTCCAAATACACCTAAAATGAAAGCGATGAGTCCAACCCGAAGGTTGTTAATGGTAATTCCAATAAAACTTCCCCAGTTGCTTCCACTTTTATAGACTGCTACGGGATCTCCAGCTTCTATATTCTCCAGTGTCATATTTACATACTCATCACCAAGTATAGATCGTACAAACTCTCCGTCATTAGCCGCAGAAATAGCACCAATTGCTGTAAATAAGGTAAAAAGGGCAAAAGCGATGTAGACATACTTTCTGTATTCGTACATGATCAACGGAACTTCACTTTTCCAAAATCGTATAAATCGGTTGGTGTCTTGTTTTTTCGTCTTGTATATTTTCTGAAATGCCTTGGCTGCTAGTTGGTTTAAATATCCAACTATCTTGCTTTTAGGGTAATAGGTTTGCGCGTAGGATAAATCGTTTATGATTTGGATATAATCTGAAGCAAGTTCGTCTGAGTCTTTAAAGTTGTCATTGAAAATTGCTTTTTCAAAGCTTAACCATTTTTCTTTATTTTGCTTAATAAATGCAACTTCTCTCATACAGTTGTTAAATTAAAAAATAATATGGCAGAGTTACAAATTAACACTACCCAAAATGTGAAAATTTCCTACAAGGCTGCCGAAGTTGGAGAACGTTTGCTCGCGTTTATTATTGACTGGGCTATTAAGATGGGGTACCTCACTATTTTGAGTTCTTTCTTTGGGATTTTTGACAATATGGACGAATGGTCACAAATTGGACTCAATACCTTATTTAGTTTGCCCGTGATTTTTTACACCTTAAGCCTTGAATTATTGTTGGATGGACAAACCCTTGGAAAGAAAGTGATGAAAATAAAGGTGGTTAAAATTGATGGTTACCAAACGTCTTTGAGTGATTTTGTAATTCGCTGGTTTTTTAGAATTGTTGATGTATATGTCTTGGGGTTAGGTTTTTTTGTGATGATATTTAATAAACAATCGCAACGTATTGGTGATATTGCCGCAGGAACTGCAGTCGTTTCCATTAAAGATACTGTAAATATGAGTCATACTATTTTGGAAAATTTAAAGGCTGGATATATCCCCACATATCCAAGCGTTATTAAGCTATCTGATAATGATGCTAGAATAATAAAGGATACCTTTACCGCTGCAAAAACTACAAGAGATTATCCTACATTGATAAAATTGAGGAATAAGATCATGGAAGTGGCTGAAATTAAAGAAAAAAAGCACAGAAATGACATTGAATTTATTGATGTTGTATTGAAGGATTATAATTTTTACACCCAGGAAATGTGAGTTTATTTTTGATCATAGATATTTTAGGAACCATTGCTTTTGCCATTTCTGGCTCACTAACAGCTATGAAAAAGCGGTTGGATATCTTCGGTATTTTTATCATTGCTTTTGTAACTGCCGTTGGAGGAGGAACACTACGAGATATTTTAATCGATGCGGATATTACATGGATGCGGGATTTAACGTTCGTCTATGTCATTGTTGGTGCTACCATATTGGCTATAGCCTTTAGAAGAAAACTGAATTACGTACGAAAATCGTTGTTTCTATTCGATACCATTGGTATTGCTTTATATACTGTAGTGGGAGTAGAAAAAGGCATAGAAGCAGATTTTCCAGCGTTAATTTGCATTGCATTAGGGACTATGTCTGCCTGCTTTGGTGGGGTTATTCGTGATATTTTATGTAATGAGATTCCTATTATTTTTAGAAAAGAAATTTATGCAACAGCTTGTATTCTAGGAGGAGTGACCTATTTTTTATTACTTGAAACAACCTTATCACAAGATGTAGTTATTATTCTTGCAGGTACAATTGTGATTTCTGTGCGATTGTTGGCCGTGACTTTTAAATTATCGCTTCCTAGTCTTTATAAGAATGAAAAGGAGTCCTAATCCAGCACTTCAGCAGATATATACACATTTTGAAGCGGCCAACCTCCTTCGTCGTGGTCTAAGTTGGCAATAGTCTCTACCACATCCATTCCTTTTGTCACTTTCCCAAAGATGGTATAGTTACCATTGAGGTGGGCTGTTGATGATTGTGGCCCCAAAAAGATGAAGAATTCATAAGGAGCGGTACGTTTGTCTGGATTTTCTCGATATTCCTTTGCGCCAGAGATCGTACCATAAATGTGCTTTCTGTTGTTAGCTAATTCTGCCGGCAAGAGATAGTCTTTTCCTAGTTGTGCTCGTTTTTTCTGTGTAGATCGCAAATCACTATTTCCCCCTTGAATGATAAAATTGGGTACTACTCGATGAAAGAATGTATTTTCAAAGTAACGTTGCTTGACCAAATAAATGAAGTTGGCTCTGTGCAGGGGAGTGTCTTCAAAAAGATCAATGAGAATTTCACCGTGTTGTGTGTTTATTTTGACTTTAGTTTCACGGTTTTGCTGTCCATAATCGGTTAAGAAAGTGATGACATTTTCCTCCGTAATTTTAGGATAGATTTCTTTTTTTTCTGAAGGTGTTATGGAAGGTATACTATCCTTTACCGTTTCTTTGGAAGTTTCTATCTTAGATTGGATTGGCTTTTTTTTATCTTCACAGCTTGAAAGAAGAGCCATTAGGCAAATAAGTACAAAAGCAATTCTCATTAATGGAGTTTTCAGAATTTAAATCAAAGATTGTAAAAATAGATAATTTGGAGCTTCCTGGCGAAGCCTTCCATCTAAAAATGGCGCCTATTGAACGAATATTGGAGTTAAAAAAACAGGCAAAAGCAATAAATGATGCTAAGAAAGCAGCAGTAATGTGCTTGTTTTATCCTGATGAGCAATCTCAAACAAAACTAATTCTTATTTTAAGAAAGACCTATAAGGGAGTACATTCTGCTCAAGTTGGGTTTCCGGGAGGAAAAGCGGAACCGGAAGATGCCTCTCCTATGGAAACTGCGCTTCGTGAAACGGAAGAAGAGGTAGGTGTTCCTCATCAAAATATAGAGGTGCTTAAAGAATTGACGGAAATTTATATTCCGCCAAGCAATTTTTTTGTACAACCTTACCTGGGTATTGCCAAAGAAACCCCGACCTTTATCCCGCAGGAAGAGGAGGTTGAAGCACTCATTGAAGTACCGTTGGATGAATTCTTGGATAAAAGAGTAAAAGTGAGTAAAGTCTTAACGACAAGTTATGCAAAGGAGATCAATGTTCCTGCCTTTCAATTACAAGGGCATATAGTATGGGGTGCTACTGCTATGATGCTCAATGAAGTACGCGAAATCTTACAGAAGCTATGCTAAGAAGGCTTTTTTAGTATCTTTACCACCCGTTTTGTAAACTTCCATACTGGTAGGAGACAGATTGCTAACAACATTTATTTATGGGGCTATTTAAGCAAAACCCTTTTGGACATATTTTATTTTTAAAGAAATGGTTAATCCGTATTCTTGGAGCCATGACTCATCGCCGATTTAAAGGTTTTAATCAACTTCAGATAGAGGGTAGTGAAATCATAAAAAATCTTCCCGATACCAATGTATTATTCGTATCCAATCATCAAACCTATTTTGCCGATGTGGTTTCAATGTTTCACGTATTTAATGCAAGTTTAAGTGGAAGGGTAGACAGTATCAAAAACATCGGTTATTTATGGAACCCTAAACTCAATTTATATTTTGTAGCAGCTAAGGAAACTATGCAATCCGGCTTACTACCAAAAATTTTAGCGTATGCTGGATCTGTGAGTATAGAGAGGACGTGGAGAGCCGAAGGGAAAGATGTAAATAGACAGGTGAAAATGAGCGATGTGAGTAGTATTGCAACGGCACTAAATGATGGATGGGTGATAACCTTTCCTCAAGGAACCACGCGACCATGGAAACCAATTCGAAGAGGAACGGCTCACATTATTAAAAGAAACAAGCCTATAGTTGTTCCCATTGTAATAGATGGATTTAGACGTTCTTTCGATAGAAAAGGGCTACGAATTAAAAAAAGAGGAATTCTTCAGTCCATGGAAATTAAGGCGCCGTTAGAAATAGATTACGAAAATGATTCCGTAGATGCTATCGTTGAAAAATTAGAATTTGCCATCGAGCAACATCCGTCATTTTTAAAAGTGATTCCTCAAGCGGAACTTCAAAAAGAGGAAGAATTAAACGAAACCCGTAACTGGAGATATTAGTGTTAGACTTCTATCTTTTTTAACTCTTTATAGTTACGCTTTAATCTTCTTAAAAGCAACCCATAAAGTAGCCAGTAGAATAATATGAGCCCTCCTATTACTGCTATTCCTACCACGATGTTTACGTTGATAAAAGTTTCAGGAGGTAAAGCGCCAAAGGTATCATTGCTATTTAGAATAGTACTTAATTTTTCTTTGTTAAAAGAGTAGTATAAGTTAATGCCAATAAGCATTAAAGCAGCTAGTCCAATATTATAGTAGACAAAATAATGTACTGTTTTTCGCGCTTCTAGAATATGTTTCATCAGGTTTTTAATCGTCTGAGTAACCTGAATCTTTTGGTAATTCCTGTAAAATAGATAGATGAAGACAAAGACAATAATGTAGTTGATCACATTGATCCATGTAAATACTGTTTGTAGCCCCATTTCAGAGTTAAAGTCTTTGCTGGATTCTGGAATAAAGAAGGCCAGTATGGTCCAGAACGCTAGTTCGGCCAAGCTGATTACCACAATCCACTTTAAAACGGATGAGGATTTTTTAAGCAGCATAGGATAGATATCCTTTGCCGTAAGCTTCGGAAATACATGCTCCGCTGCTTGCCATTCTTTTTTTAATGCTTCTAATTGATCCATAATATTAGGGGTTCAATATAGTTCTTAATTTATCTTTAATTCTATTCATTTTAACTCTTGCATTCACTTCAGTAATCCCTAAGGTTGCCGAAATTTCCCTATAATTTTTATTTTCTAGATAAAGAAAAACTAATGCTTTATCAATATCATTTAGTGTCTTTACTGCTTCGTACATCAACTTTAATTGATCCTCAATGGTACT
>JAHZIZ010000234.1 GCA_022601215.1 Bacteroidota bacterium | reverse complement strand
CTTCGAAAGCTGTGGTTGCATACTTTTTATATTTATGAAATGGAATTAACCCTTTAGGCATATTACCAAAATTAAGGCCTTCTTCACTTAGCATAGCTTTGGCAAAATAATGGTATCTCTTACCTTTTGGAGATTTTTTATAGTCCAGATAAATAGTCCTTATTACTTGACGTACTTCATTAACAAATGGAAAGTCAGATAAAGCATTAAAGAATCGCTCCACATCTTCGCTTTTATGATTTTTAATGTAGTTCCTGTATAGTTCTTCATCTGGATTAAAACCTTCCAAAAACTCATGCAAGAACTTAAACATTCTGGTCGCAGCTCCCGAAGCTGGTACAAACTTTACAATATCTAAAACTTCTTTTTTATCATCATAAAACTGCTCTAAGAGATGCTTTTTATCTTGGGAAATTTGCTGTATTCCATTTCCCACCGAAGCAGCAGTCACAACATTCACAAATGGGACCCCTTTGGCGAAAGTTTCTAGTTGCTTGTATACTTTGTTAACAGTAAGCCCTTGAGCTTCAATTTGATCAATATCTTTTTCGGTGAGCATTTAGTTAATTTTTCAATGTTGCTATCACTTGGTTGGCCTTTACTAAACGTTCTTCAAGGGTGCCTTCCAACACAGTATAAGGAAGCTTATGTTGTTGCAACTCTTCTTCAAAAATACGAAACATATTTGGTCTGTCATGAGGTCGATCCCTCAAATCATCTGCCTGCCAAGGCGCATCTACCCCTGTAAGGAAATAGTAATCATAATGAATCTCATCGCAAGCCCTTAAAATCTCTGGAGGACAAAATCCATCGTAATAATAGCGTGAATACACTTTGAGCTCCCTTAAGTTTGTATCACAAAAAAGGAACGTTTTAGCACTTGCAGCTTTTTCATTTTCAATCTGCATTTGACCTGCGGCTATGGGAATGAGGTCCTCTCGAGATACCAATTTTTTGTGATTGTCCCATTTCTCCTGTAAATAAGATCTCATAAACTCTGGCACCCATTCTGTTTTATAATAGGCTGCTAGTGCACTAGCTAAAGTTGTTTTTCCAGTAGATTCAGGACCAAACAATACAATCCTTATGCACTTGCCGGCTTGTTGTCTAATTGTCTCTTCCATTGTCTATATCCTTGTATGGCTAAAATTGTAAAAATGAGATACTGCAATGACAACATACCAAGTCCTCTGTATGCATATAAAGGAACGGTAATGATATCTGCAATAATCCAAAGCACCCAGTTTTCTATCTTCTTCGTGGCCATAAACCACATCGCCGTGAAGAATAGTCCGGAGGTGAAGATGTCAATATAATTTGCAATTTCTAGTTCGTACTCATAAAATCTATATACTAAATAGGTAACGAATAAAGTAATAAAAAACAATGCTATTCCTATGTATTTTTCATTTACAGTTGTTCTCGAAATAGGGACTATATACTTTTCCTCCTTTTTTCTAGACCAGTTCCACCAACCATAAATACTCATTACAGAGTAATAGAAATTCATCATCATATCGCCAAAATATTCGGCCTTATAAAGCAAATAAACCGTGATCACCGTTGCTACTAGTCCCGTGGGGTAAACCAATAAATTTTCTCTTTTGGCATATACAACACTAGCAATCCCAAATAAAAAGGCAATGACTTCAAGGATTATATCCGCATTAGATGCTTGTCTATATGGATCTATAAAAAAATCAAAAATGGGGCTCATAGTCGCTACGATTAGATGTTACAATTTTCATATAAAACAAACCATTATCAAGAGCTTCCAAAGCTATTTTCATTTCAGTAGTCAACACCGTCATCACTTCATCATAGGATCCGTATACTTGGGTGCTTAATGGGTTCTCTAGAACCTTTAATCCTGAAGCTCTGAGTGCCTTGATAAAATCAATAATGGCAGGTTCAAAATCATCCTGTAATGGTGTCAACGTTAACTCAACTGATATATTCATTGAAAGGTATTTTACGGGTCCCGAATTCGTTCACCCAGACATTATTATTAACTCTTACTATTTTCGTATACGGTTCCCATCACCACCATAGTCGCCCCGGCAAGATAGGCTTTTTCTTTAGCCGATTCAGTTCTAATTCCACCGCCTACAATAATAGGTATTTCAACCGCTTTTTTAACTGCAGCAATGATATCTTCTGAAACTGCTATTCGAGCACCGCTACCCGCCTCCAAATAGATTAATTTAACTCCCATTAGTTCGCCTGCTTTTGCTGTATTAACTATCTGCTCCACCTTATGTTGTTCCAAAGGAAATGTTTCCGTCACTCGAGCCACAGCACTTTCGCGACCCCCATTTATCAGCAAATATCCCGTTGAAATAGTTTCCAATTGATTTTGACGAAGCAAAGGAACAGCCTTTATTTGCTGTCCAATAAGATATTCAGGATTTCTTCCCGAAAGTAGACTTAGAAACAGCAGCGCGTCTGCATTGTCTGTGATCTGCGAAATATTTCCTGGGAAAAGTACAATAGGTTTTGATGTGTATAATTTTAAGGCATCTATCAGTGTAGCAGTTAGACCGTCTGGAACTGTACTGCCCCCAACGAAAATATGTGTTGTTTCCGCAGGTATTTCTCTCAAGAAGACATCCGCCGTTGACATGTCGAATTTTTCTGGATCAACAAGAACAGCCAACAGTCTTTGTCCATTCTCATGAGCCTCAGTAAATGTATTGTATATTTTCAGTCCAGCACTCAAATGATATTATCTCGAAGTTAATAAGGCATAACCTAGTGTAAAGCCTTCAAATTCACGAAACCATACATCGTACGACTCTCTTCTTCCATTAAAATGAACTACGGCTTGCGTTTGTGGGTGGTCTAACCTATAATCTTCCACATAAATATCTTTCAAAAAACGCACCCCCTTAGTCGCAAAACTTTTATACAAACTTTCCTTTGCGCACCAAACCATGGTTAATTTTCTAATCCTAGCATCTTCATTGGCTAGCGTGAGGTATTCCTCAACGGGTGTGAATTTATGCGCTATTTTTAAAATTTTAGGGCGCTGCATTTCTATATCTATGCCAACCTCGGCCGTGCTCACAACAATCCCGGAAAAGGTAAAAGAGTGGGTAATTGAAATTTTTTTTCCGTCTTTTAAATGCGGTTTTCCTTTCTCGTCATAGAACAAATCGAAATCTGTATAGCCAACCTCCTTTAATAAATGGCGCACACTCATAAAACCCCTCCTATGCAAGTCACTTTTCATACCCTCCACTCTATTCTGGCAATGTTGGGTTAATATCATCCCTTCCGACAGCCATTCAAAAGATTCTTCAATCTTCCAAATCAGCACCTTAGTGGTTGTATCAACTGTTATTGTTTTGTAAAGAGGCATAAATTGTAAAGGATATTACGTAATTTTGCAGTCTGAAATTTTTCAGAAATACATAATAATTCAAAGATAACAATATGTCTACGAAAACCGTACCCTACGTACCGTATAAAGTAAAAGATATTTCCCTTGCCGATTGGGGACGTAAAGAGATTGAACTTGCAGAAGCTGAAATGCCAGGTTTGATGTCACTGCGTGAAGAATATAAAAACGAGCAGCCTTTAAAAGGAGCTCGTATTGCTGGATGTCTTCATATGACTATTCAAACTGCTGTGTTAATTGAGACATTGCAGGCTCTAGGGGCTGAAGTAACTTGGTCATCTTGTAATATTTTTTCTACTCAAGATCAAGCTGCTGCTGCTATCGCCGATGCAGGAACGCCAGTATATGCATGGAAAGGAATGAATGAAGAAGAATTTGACTGGTGTATTGAGCAAACTTTATTCTTTGGAGAAGATCGCCAGCCGTTAAATATGATATTAGATGATGGTGGTGATTTAACCAATATGGTTTTAGATCGTTACCCAGAATTGGTAGAAGGGATCAACGGACTTTCAGAAGAAACAACAACAGGAGTCCACCGTTTGTATGAACGTATGGAAAAAGGAACGCTTCCTATGCCAGCAATCAATGTAAATGATAGTGTGACTAAATCTAAATTTGACAATAAATACGGATGTAAGGAAAGTGCTGTAGATGCTATTCGTCGTGCAACGGATGTAATGCTCGCTGGAAAACGTGTTGTTGTATGTGGATATGGAGATGTTGGAAAAGGGACTGCTGCTTCATTTAAAGGAGCTGGCTCTATTGTAACGGTAACTGAAATTGACCCTATTTGCGCACTTCAAGCAGCCATGGACGGTTTTGAAGTAAAGCGATTAGAAACTATAGTTGGGAATGCCGATGTGGTAATCACTACTACTGGAAATAAGGACATTGTAAGAGGAGAACATTTTGAAGCGATGAAAGACAAAACGATCGTTTGTAACATTGGTCACTTCGATAATGAAATTGATGTTGCCTGGTTAAACAGTAAAAGTGAGAAGGTAGAAATTAAGCCTCAGGTAGATAAGTACAACTTAAATGGAAAGGACATTATTCTTTTAGCAGAAGGGCGTTTGGTAAACTTAGGGTGCGCTACAGGTCATCCAAGTTTTGTAATGAGTAACTCGTTTACAAATCAAACCTTGGCTCAGATCGAATTATGGAATAACCTTGAGAACTATGAGAACAAAGTTTATATGCTACCAAAGCACTTAGATGAAAAAGTAGCAAAACTACACCTAGCGAAAATTGGGGTTGAACTAACCGAACTTAAAAAAGACCAAGCCGAATACATTGGTGTAACGGTTGAAGGCCCATATAAACCAGAGTACTACAGATACTAGTATCCTCAATAATTCCCAATCAAAACCCTTGCAGCAATGTGAGGGTTTTTTTTATTTATTACCTTAGAGTTTCAAAAAAAATCAATGATTAAAAAAATCACCTTCTTATTCTTGTTGTTATGTAGTTCCGTTGGGGCACAAATTATTAATGAACCTCCCTATATATTGACTGTAGATCAATTAAAGGAATGGACCGAAGATGGGCCTACAGCAGATCCAATAGCTATTGCTACTCAACCAATTTTAGGACGTTTTATAAATACAGATACGCAGTTTAACTCTGCACTCTCTAACAATCTCGAAATAGCGTTTCTTCCAGATGGAATGAATAACTTTGGAAACTATGGCGTCGAACAAGGACAATTTAACCTCTATAACTTTACGCAATGGTCCTATATAGACAAATTAGTTTGGTTTGGCGGTACGGCAGACCAAACAGTACAAATTCCGTCAGCTCCTTGGACGAATACAGCACACAAAAATGGAGTTAAAGTTTTTGGAAATATTTTTTTCGCCCCGAATGCGTTTGGTGGATCCACAGAAACCATCCTTAATTTTTTAGAACAAAATGGGGATGGAGAATTTATCGTAATTCCCATTATGGTTGAAATTATGCAGTATTATAATTTTGACGGTTGGTTTATTAATGAAGAAACGAATACCAATGCCTCCACAGGGCAGCTCATGTACGAATTTTTAAGAGATCTTACCACCGCTGTTGAGGCAGAAGAAAAAGAAGTCATGTGGTATGACGCCATGCTATTAAATGGAAATGTAGATTGGCAGGATAGACTGAACGCCAACAACAGCCCATTTGTGCAAAATGACCAGGACGGTGATCCTAACAATGGTTTTGAGCAACGAGTAAGCAGTAACATTTTCATTAACTTCTTCTGGGGAGGAACTCCCCCTCCATTAGCCTCAAGAAATAGAGCTGTAGAAATTGGACGGTCCGAATTTGATGTCTTTACAGGAGTCGATCTTTGGCCTGGAAGAAATCAAGGACTTTTTGAAACTGTAGGAAATACTTGGATGGGATGGATCCATGAGGATGTCACTAACCCAGTTACATCATTAGGGCTTTTTGCCCCTAACTGTGTATACAATAACACCCAATACAGCAACTTTGTTAATGATCCCAATGATTATGTAAATTTTTATAGCCAAGAGCGTCATATGTTTGCAGGGGCTGACAGAAACCCATCCTTAGAAGATGCCTCTGGATTTAAAGGATATGCCAATTGGATACCCGCATCGTCTACCATTACTCAAATACCTTTTGAGACTAATTTTAATACAGGTCACGGACTTAGAAAATTTGAAGATGGGACCGAGAGCAGCTCAACCGCATGGCACAATTTGAATGATCAAGATATATTACCTACTTGGCAATTTGCATTTTCTGAAAACGGCTTATTAGGAGCTTCATGGGATTTCGATTTGGCCTATAATGGAGGCAATTCCTTAGGAATTAATGGCACTCTATTGGCAAATGATCCTGTCGATATAGACTTGTACAAAACACAATTGTTAATGACTGCCGATAGTAAGATTGACATCATATATAGTTATGAAACTACCACCGATTCGCAAGTCGAATTACTACTTACTTTTGCAGATACGCCAAATAGCGTCGTTGCTCTTAATGTTTCGCCAGGAGGAGCTACTGGATGGGTAGAAGACACTTGGTTCCTAAATGCCTTTGAAGGACGTGAACTAGCAAAGATTGGTCTTCGTTTCTCTTCTGACATCGAAATAAGTGATTACGAATTAAGTCTTGGAAACTTAAAAGTTCATGAAGGCCCGCCACTTTCTATTTCTGACAATTATACCATTGAAGATGATATAGTGGTCACCTATCCTAATTCGGAAAACCGCGTACGCATCTACTCCCAAACGTCGAGTCAGGAAATGAAAATAAAATTATTCAACGTTCAAGGCCAATTAGTGAATGAATTCGACATTCGGAATAAGAAGGTGTATAATATCAATACGACACTTTTTAGTAAAGGATTGTATGTCCTTTCCTTTACTGACGAATTAGGAAGAACGACAGCTAAGAAAATGATAGTGCGTTAACCTTATGGGTATATTTTGATATAGTAAAGAAGCGCCGTCGCAATGATGGGACAAGTCCGAAATCGTTTCTAAACAATACCAATGTGTAGCCGTAATTATTTACCCTTTAGATATACTTCAATATACTCTTTTGTAGTAAGGTATTCTCCGCGCATTCCATCTACATAACGGAGCACAGTCTTTTCCTTGGCATAGCCCGGACGTAAAGCATCATGAAACTGACTATCGGTCACGGTAAGTGCTATATACCATTTTCCTTCTCGATACACTCGAGCCTCCTTAGTATAACTTCCTAAGTCATTCTGCTCAAGGACAACCTCGACCATTGGGGTGAGTAAATTAACCACTTTAGTTTCTTTGGATACCTCATAGAAAGTTAAATAATAGATTTCCTCGTCAATGACAACAGGTGTATTTCCATTCAAATCATCATAAGTAGTTTGATACTTCGCATTAATGTATTCGTAAAACTCATTAGCCGCCTTGGGGTCGTCAAAGACATACACATATTGAGAACCTAAATTTTTGACAAACTTCTTGGAAGGCAGCACTTCACCGTCACTAAGATTAGGAGCAATTTTAACCGGAAAGCAGGAGTAAACTGATAGTACGAGTAATACAAGATATGCATATTTCATGGCTAGATTTTCCAACCATCACAACAAAAAACATACCACTAAAAAAGACTATTCTATTGTTTTACAAATACTAAAGTACCTTCATCTCCTGCCATAAAATTGGTCAACGTTCGAGTTAGATTTTTGCTATCCGTAATATCTAGTCTAATTGTATTCTTTCCAATGATTCCATTATTTAAGGCCTTAACCCGAACTTCCACTCGATTCTTACCCTTCATATCAATAACGATTTTCTTGGATCGTCTCGTCACCATAAAATTTTGAAGACGATATTCCCCATCAATATAGAAATCAATACGATCATTATCCTGCTGGTCTTCATCATATAATAGAATCGATAATTCATCTTCCTGACTAAAAATATGCAAAACATCTCCATCATTGAGTGAGTTGATACTTGAAGCACTAGCCTTATTAAGCATGGCGATGAGTTCATCTCTTTCCTCCACGATAGGTTCTGGCTTAGGAACTACTTTAACAGGTTTAACTTGAACCTTTGCTTTGACAATCTTTTTCGGGGTTTTGATAGGTTTTTTCTTGGGTTTCTTTTTCTTTCTAATCGTTAACTTGGGGCCCGTACTTGTCAAGTCTACCCATCCAAAAATGCAATCTGCTCCACCTTTGTAAACACTATTAAACTTACCTTCTACGATTTGTTTCCCCTCCTGGTTAAATATCTTACCATTGAAATGAATATAACAAAACCCCCCATTCTTCAAAGGAGACTTTGTAGTAACTATTTCGCTTTCATGAAATCGAATTTTTTGAGTTTCATGGTCTATAGTTCCAGAAATAAGTGATTTAGTCTCAAAATCACCTTCAAAATCGGTGATAGAATACCCCTTAATAACACCATTGTCTTCTATAAAAGTTACTTTATAAGTATACAGATTAATATTACTTAGTTTAATATATCCTTCATAACTGTACTCCGTTTGACCACAGAGATGAAAACTAAAAAGCAACACACAAAAAGAAATAAAAAAACGAAAAGGCATGGGCCGGTTTTTATAAGTGTTTATTTTTTTGTTCGAGGAGTGCCTAAAGGCAAGGCAATATAAATGATAATCCGTGAAAAAAATATCTATTTCTTGCTTTCAAGATAAAGTGTAGAAAAATATCGACAAGGTATCTATGGTTGGATAAACGCATAAAAAAAGCCCTCACTATCGTGAAGGCTTTTTTAAGTTAGGCAGATAATTGCTTATGCTTCTCCTCGTGGTACGATAGAAACGTAAGATTTATTATCTTTTTTCTTTGTGAATTTCACAACACCGTCCACTTTGGCGTGAAGAGTGTGGTCTTTTCCACCATATACATTCTCACCTGGGTGATGTGTATTACCTCTTTGTCTTACGATGATATTTCCTGCGATAGCAGCCTGTCCACCAAAAATCTTAACACCTAGGCGTTTCGATTCTGATTCACGACCGTTCTTAGAACTACCAACTCCTTTTTTGTGAGCCATTTTCTTTCGGTTTTATATTGTTATACTTAAGTGATTAGCGATTACGCTTTACCACCATCTAATTCGTCTTGCCATTTCTTTAATTCATCCCACTTACCAGCAGCAGCCATTTCAGCTTGCTTTGGCCAAGTGTCAGTAACATGGTTTCCACGTACACCTGCGATGATCTCAGAAATTTTTGCAGCATCTGTTTTTGCCAATTTTGCAAAAGTATCAACTCCCGCAGCAGTTAATGTCTCGGCAATTTTTGGTCCAATACCTTCAATCTTCTTAAGATCGTCAGCTTTCCCAGTTGCTTTCTTAGCCGGTGCCTTTGGAGCAGCAGCCTTAGTTTCTTTCTTTGGAGCAGCAGCCTTCTTAGCTGGTGCTGCTTTAGCTTCTTCTTTTGGCGCAGCAGCCTTCTTAGCTGGTGCTGCTTTTTTAGCTCCTGAAGCTACAATGCTTTCAATTACGATTTCAGAAAGAGACTGTCTGTGACCATTTTTTACCCGGTATCCTTTTCTTCTTTTCTTTTTGAAAACTATAACTTTATCACCCTTAAGGTGCTTAACGACTTTGGCTCCTACTTGAGCGCCGTTTATAGCCGGGGCGCCAATAGTTACTTTGTCTCCCTCACCGATAAGAAGAACATTGTCGAAAGCGACTTTTTTTCCTTCTTCTACGGCTAAACGGTTTACAAAGACTTTTTGGTCTTTTGCAACTTTAAATTGCTGCCCTGCTATCTCTACAATTGCGTACATAGCGTAACGTTTAAATTTAATTTTAGTTTAAAATATACTTTCACCTAGGGTAAAAGCGGGTGCAAATATAGTTGTAAAAATGAAAACCGCAAAAGGTTTTTAAGGTAAAAAACCGTGTTTTTCAATGTTTTGGGTTCCAGGATTCCTTTAGCAATTGCATAAAAGCGAGGGTGAGTACAAAAGAAGTAGAGAATCCCATGATCACCAGAGATATAATAACAATGAGGGAACCCTTATTAAAATTGATGCTCCAAGTGTCAAGAATAGAAGCAGCAAACTGTGAATCAATTTGAAAAATATAAATAGCCATAAAGACAGCAAACAAAGTCGTAGCAATACCTCCCGTAAACAAACCTAACTGAAATCCTTCTTGATATTTAAAGTCGTGTACCGCTCTTTTATAATTTTTAATCGCAAAGAAGATTCCGACTCCAATAATAACACCATTTAAAGCACTAAGCACTGGGTATTGGTGTAATCCCAATAATTTCGTTAGTAAAAAGTAAGCTATAAGCGCCACTGCAATTCCAATTCCGCAGGTAGTATAATATTTTCCCATGTGATTACAGGTTATATTTTCATAAATTTCGGAAAAAAATATCAGAATTAGTTGATTTTGAGGTAATTAATTTATCCTTTTATTTGACAAATACACTCCTACTAAAATTATTGCTGCTGCTACCAATTGCATCCAACCAAAACGCTCACCATCTATCACTCCCCACATAACCGCTACAATAGGCATGGTATAGGTAACAGAAGATGCAAATACAGGACTGGCAATTTGAACCAGCTTATTGAACAAAACTTTGGCAATAGCTGTTCCAAATAATGACAATATAGCGACATAAAACACGGCAAGCTGCATTTCCGAAGAACTAAAAACAGTATCAAAAAATCCCGTCGCATATAAGATAGCGAAGGCCGGCACAATGATAAATAAGAAATTTCCCGTAGTCACAGCCAAAGCACTTATATCTCCAAGATACTTCTTAATAATATTTACATTGAAGGCATAACCTACCGTAGCAAACAAAATAAGGCCACCATACCAATAATTTTGATCCAAATAAGCAGTATCACTAACCCCAGATTCTTTCATTAGCATAATCCCAGATGCGATGAGCAACAAGGTTCCCAGAAGCCCTATGATGACTCCAATTAGTTGCTTTCTAGTCACTCCAATCCCAAACAGAACAGCCCCTACCCACAGCGTGTTAATGGGCACTGTTGAATTGAGTATGGACGTAATCCCGCTATCGATATGATTTTGTGCAATAGCAAAGAGAAATGAAGGAAAAAAAGTGCCCGTAAATCCCGAGATGGCAATCCACAACCAATGTTTCTTTTTAACGGTTTTTAAACTCTTAAAGCCTACCGAAAACAGGAACAATGACGTAAGCACTATTCTTAAAGAGCCAAGTTGATAGTCTGTTAAACCTATCAATCCTTTTTTTATAAGTATAAATGAGCTTCCCCAGATTATGGATAGAATTAATAGATAAAACCACTTGAGTTGGTAATTGCTCATTGCCTAAATTGATACAACAAAGTTGATTAAATTAATTGAATTTATTGATGGCCTGTGATAGAATTTGAAGATATAAGTATCAGCAAAATTATGCCACTATTAGGAGATACTTCAAGTTAGACAAGGTTGCTTACCTTACCCTTATTATCGCCAAGAAATAGTTTCCATCATTCTACGTATATCGTCTCGAACGTAGACCGCAGCAGGGTAGATAGAATCAAAATTAGGCTTAGTCTCAAAATACAATGAACCTGTCACAAAATGCCGAAGGCTATCCGTTACGTAAAACTGAGATTGTGTCGCAGCATCCCCATTAATCATATAAAACATGCCGTACACTTTATTGATGGAATCCACTCTGGGCTGCTCAAAAATTTCATCGGCTTTCCCTGTGTGATCATAGGTGAGTTTTTGTGCATCCCTTAAAAGTGCCCGTAAATTACCATCTTTCACTTCTCTATAGGTCAAGTAAACCGTTGCTTTCATCCTAGGGTAAGACAAATTAATATTACAACTTGATTTCTCCGAAATCACTGCATCCCTATTCTTTTCAAAACTAAAAGGGCAATCCAAATTGAGGGTGTCATATGTAGACTGTTGGTATTCTAAACGTAATTTAGCACCTGGCTTCACAACCACTTCATCTCCACAAGAAAAGCAGAGTGTAAGAACAAAAAGAACGACGGTTTTTGCAAGCAATTTGATTTTCACAACAGATAACTTATAAGTTAATAGATAATTTTATTCGCTTAATTCGTTTATTTTCGAATGCCTCTACAGTAAACGAATACACATGGAAAGTTATTACTTCTTTCTTTTTAGGAAACCCTTTTGAAACTTCTAAGAGGAAACCAGCCAAAGTTTCAGCATCTCCTTTGGTCTCTTCAAAAATAGAAGGATCCTCAATTTTAATGGCTCTGTAAAAATCTTTAAGAGGCGTTTTACCTTCAAATACATACGTAGTGTCGTCCAGTTTAGAAAATTCTAAATCATCCTCATCAAACTCATCACTTATCTCCCCAACGATTTCCTCTATAATATCCTCTAACGAAATAAGTCCGCTGGTTCCTCCGTATTCATCTACCACGATCGCTATATGCATTTTACGATCTTTAAACTCATTGAGTAGATCATCTAACTTCTTATTCTCTGGAACAAAATAAGCTTCACGTTTTAGTGATACCCAATCGAAATTTTTTCGATTAAAATGCGGTAACAAATCTTTGGCATAAAGCACCCCTGTAATATTATCTATACTCTCTTTAAATACAGGAATACGAGAGTACCCCTTGGCAATAATTTCGGGCATAATTTCCGCGAAGGTAGATTCTTCATGCAATGCAAAAATATCCATGCGTGGTTGCATAACATTTTT
>JAHZIZ010000233.1 GCA_022601215.1 Bacteroidota bacterium | reverse complement strand
ATCTAGCTCCTTATAAGTCATCTGCTTGTCTTGGAAGACTAGGGCTGTGGACTTAGGGTTGTTTTTAACTTGCTCTTGGAATAGATCGATGATTGTTGTATGCTCAGGATAAGAAACATCTGTATTGTTCCACTCATCAACAATCATATTGTATTCTTCTGAACGAAGTAAACTTACCTTGTTATAGGATTTATTGGGGGTTTCTACAAGTTGATCAATTAAATGCGTATAATGGTTGACTAATCCAATTATAGTATTCTTATGAAAAAGACTGGTAGCATAACTGAATTGTCCACTAATTTCTTCTTGGCTATCCTCAATAAAGATGGATAAGTCAAATTTCTCTACCTCATACGCAAGGCTACCTTGAAAAGGTTTGAAGTACGTTTTTGTTGAATCAATTGCGCTACTATCAAAACTTTGTACGGCAAACATCACCTGGAAAATTGGATGTCTAGACGTATCTCGATCTACACCCAGTTCATCGACCAACCTTTCAAAAGGTAAATCTTGGTGCAATTGAGCAGAAACTTGTTCATGATGTACTTGTTGTATTAATTCCTGATAACTTTGATTTTTGTTTAGAAAGGTTCTATTTGCTTGGGTATTAACAAAAAACCCGATAAGTCCTTCGGTTTGTTTGTAATGCCTGTTTGCAATGGGATTACCTATGATGATATCTTCTTGCCCTGAATACTTACCTAAAAGAATGGTAGTAGCCGCTAATAGAGCGCTGTGTAATGTTGCTCCATAAGTTTTTGTGAGTGCTCTTAACTTCTTGCTAGTTTCTTTGCTGAGATTAAACACTTCGACATCTCCTCTGTAATCAATGGTGCTTGGTCTAGTGTAATCTGTGGGCAAAGCTAAAGTTTGGTATCCACGAATTTTATCTTTCCAATAATTCAATTGACTATTCAAAGTCTCACCTGTAAGATAAGAACGTTGCCAGAGTGCATAATCTTTGTACTGAACTTCTAAAATGGGTAAACTTAATTCTGTCTCCTTTTTGAGAAAGGCTTCATAAAAAGATGATAATTCTTTTTTGAATATCTCCATGGACCAACCATCAGCAGCGATATGATGAATATTGACTAAAAGTATCGTTCTGTCCAATACATTCTTGGAAGCTTCAGAGTTCGATCTAATTGTGTAAAACTTTATTCTAATGGGATATTCTGAACTTAGATTGAAGGGTTGGTCAATATCTTCTCTAATTAAAGCTTCAAGATCATTTTTATCACTCAGGAAGACCTCCTCTATTGTTATTGGATGATCATATACAACTTGTATTCCTGCTTCATTTTCGTCTTGTTCTATGGTGCTTCTAAGGATTTCATGCCTTGATACAATTTGCTCAAGAGCATATTTCACACCTTCTTTAGCGGTATTCTGACCAAGCTCTAATACAGCAGGGATGTGATATGCATTGGTTCCATCTTCATATTGTTCGATGAACCACAGACGCTCTTGTCCTGGACTTAAAGGATATTTTTTTAGGGTAGTGTTCCGAAATATTACAGTTTTTAGAAACTTATCTTTTGAATAAACATCATTTTCTTCAAGAAGTTCAATAATCGAATTCTTGTTTTCTATAATAAAGTTATCGGTTTTTTGATTTTGAAATTTTTTAGGCGCAGAAAATTTAATTACCTTTTTTTCAAGCCAGATGGCACCAAAATTTACTCTTAGTTCAATAAAAAATCTATATATCCCCGTCATTTAGATTTTAATTTAATATTTCGTTCGTGAATTGTTTCGTATAGTTAATAAATTTAATCACTAAAAACTTTTTTCAATGTTGTCATCCACAGATGAAGATAAGGCTATTTTGTTCATTATTGCTCGAATTGTTGTTAGTTCAAAAATATCAGCTACTTTTAATTCACTATTTAAAATAGTACTCATTTGATGAGATAATTTTACCGCCAAAATTGAGTTCCCTCCAATTTTAAAGAAATCATCATTGACCCCAATTTTATCAATGCCCAAAAGGTCTTGCCAGATATTGCACATAGTAATTTCTATCTCAGAGTTGGGAGCTACATAGTTATCTCCCAATATGCCAAGATGGGGATCCGGTAGCGCTTGTTTGTCCAATTTTCCGTTAATTGTTAGTGGAAAGGAATCCATGGCAACTAAGTTAGTCGGTATCATATAATCAGGTAAGGCTTTGGTGAGCTGTTCTCTGATATCGTCTTTGCCTAATTGATTAAGAAAAGGGATGTTGTAATAGTTGTTATTTGGACTAGCTAGTAACCCATTTGTAAAGAGATTACTAACCTTATCATCTTTAAAAGTTTTTTTACTAAGAAGAGAAATGACTACGTCATACCGATACTTGCTCAATTCATTTGTATAAACTCCATTCCTTTCTAAAACATTAACCTTTATATTAGGATACTTGTTCTTTATGTTTGCAAAATAGTTTGGACTAATAAGTAGTTCGTTTTCCTTAAGCGCTATTCTGTTAATGTCTTGTTGGTCATAACTACCACCTTCATAATCTAATTTTTCCTGGATAAGCTCTTTGTGCAGCGAGTAATTTCTAATGTCTCCCAAGAAAATAGATCCCTGATCTGAAAGCTTATCAATAGCTTTTTCTAGAACATCTTCAAAATATTGAATGCTTGGAAAATATTGACATACAGAATTGATAATGATAGTACTGTAACGTTCATTTGTTGGTAACTCATCAATTTGATCGGCTTTTAGGTGAAGAAATTCTACATTTTCAGATTTATTTTCAAAAACGGTTTTATGTCGGTCAATAACTTGTTTGGATATATCTAATCCAACAAATTTTTGAATATCTTTTAACAATGGGTACATCAATAGACCCGAACCAACGCCAATTTCGAGAACACTTTGCAGATTTAAGGGTCTTATTAGTTCAACTATAGAATTTCTCCAAGATTCCATTTCCTCAATCGGGATAGGACTTCCATTGATGTAGCTATTCCAACTAGTGAAATCTGATGTGATCTGCGTCTGGTCAATAGCTTTCTCATATTCTGTATCATACAAGTTTTCCCAACTTTCAAGTATATATGAACTGTTTTCAGAAATATAATTTCTGTCCAACACATAATAGCCAACTAGGTATTTATTGCTACTTGAGTTTAATAGACCATCCTGAATTTGACCATGACCTTGTTTAATTCCCAATTCATATTCCTTATAGCCATTTATTAAGTTATTAATGACCGAACTATGTGATCTTGTTTTATTTTTATTTGTTTGTAAAATTGCACGAGTTGAATCATCTTTTACGGCATATAAGATATAAATGCCCGCTTCTTCAAAGCCTTTTTCCTGACAGACATTTACTTTGAATTGTTTTTCTGTTAGTAGGGACTTTATTTCTTCAAGGCGATTATCTTTATCAAATACTTCTACAATAATTTGACGTATTTTGCTCCAATCTTGTTTTTCAATACCTTGTAAAACATCAAGTTCAGCTCTTTCAACATCAATTTTTAGTAAATCTATGCATTCAATAGATTCATCACGAATTATAGATGATATTGTTCGAACCTTACAGCGAACTTCTTCCTTTGAGTCGATCACTAAATCGACAAGCTCTTTACTATCTTCAAGTCCTTCAATCTTGTCAAAATGGTTTGATAATAATTTTCTATCTTCTTTATTGCTCGGAAAACGAGTTGAAATAATGGTGTTATTTTTAAAAAATGAAAAAGGCACATCATCTAGATTTTCGGAACCAATTCCAATGTCAAAAGTTCTAAATTTCGCTACATTCGAATAAATAAAAAGATTTAGATTTAGAAGATCATATAATTTTCCAATCGGTTCAAAACTATAAATAGTTAAGTCTTTAGCTTGTTTTGCAAAATAAATGGAACTAATTCCAATATTCGAACCAACATCAAATATGACGTCATCTTTTTTGATGTCAATTCCATTAGCATAAATATTCGATTGGAATATTTCATGATGCAAAAATTCTAACTCACTTTTATTAAAAGTAGCGACGTTGAGATCTTCATTTAATCGAACTAATTCAAACTCATCTTTAAGTATATTTTTTCTGTATTTCGAAGTGATAAAATCAGCTCGAGAATCAATAGTATTCAGATCTTCAGGTTTAGAATTACTTTTGAGTTGAGTTGGGTTTAATTTGCTTTGTATGTCTTTAACCAGTATACAGCTTTGTTCAATTCCATCGATTTGAGATAAAACGTTTTCTATTTCACCTAATTCTATTCGATAACCACGGAGTTTTAATTGGTCGTCATTTCTCCCAATGTACTCTAAATTACCTTGTGCCGACCAGCGAACTAAGTCACCTGTCTTGTATAATTTGTTATACATTTCGGCATGCTTAGATTTAGTCGTAAAGGGATTCGAAATAAACTTCTCTTGTGTTAATTCACTATTATTTATATACCCTCTAGAAAGGCCTATTCCGGATAGGAATAGTTCTCCTATTACACCAACTGGTACTGGATTCATATTAGAATCTAATACATAAACACGTATATTTTGAATGGGCTTCCCAATATAAACTTTCTCATATGGTTTAGTTTCAAAATAGGTAACATCAATGGAAGCCTCAGTTGGACCATACAAATTATATAACTTTAGTGATTGTCCAGTTGATGTTTGGTTTAGTTGAATTACTGTCGATTCTTTCAATGCCTCCCCACTGCAGAATAATTGTTTAACTGAATAGTTGAATTGGCTAGATTGGTCTTTGATATTCATTAGATACGCATCTAACATCCCAGGCACAAAATGGAGTGTAGTTATCTTGTGGTTTTCAATCAACTCATACAGGTAGTCACTGTCTTTGTGACCATCAGGCTTTGCAAACACTATTTTTCCACCATACCAATTAGCCCATAAAAGTTCCCACACTGATACATCAAAGACGTAAGGTGTTTTCTGTAAAACAATGTCACTTGAATTAAGTGGGTAGCTCGTTTGCATCCATTCTAGTCTATTAATTATAGACCTGTGCTCTGTCATGACACCTTTAGGTTTTCCGGTGGATCCAGATGTGTAAATTACGTATGCTAAGTGATTAGGTTTTGGAAAATAGGTGTTGTCTAATTGATTCCTTTCTTGATAGAGTTTCTCATCAAGGTCTATTAAAACTAAGCTGTTTTCTGGGAGCTTTAAATGACTACTTTCATTTAAATGCCTTTGACTAAGGATTAACTGGGCATTTGCATCTTCTAATATAAATTTAATACGTTCTTCAGGATAGTTTGGATCGATAGGCATGTATGCGCCACCTGCCTTGAGAATCGCATGAATACCTATAATCATCTCTAGACTGCGGTCTAGGCATAAGGCAATTATTGTATCTGGCTTGAGTTCTTGATTGGTTCTTTGCTTGTATTCATCTCTAATATGAACGGCCAGTTGATTGCTTTTTTCATTTAATTCCCGATAAGTCAGTTTTTGTTCTTCAAAAAGTATAGCAACGTTATCTGGAGTTTGTTTAACCTGCTCTTGAAAGAGGTTGCATATTGTTTTGTTCTTGGAGAAAGGAGTGTCTGTGTTGTTCCATTCCTCAACAATCATATTGTATTCTTCTGAAGGTAGCAGGCTGATATCATCGTAGATTTTATTCGGGGTTTCTACAAGTTGATCGATTAAATGCGTGTAGTGGTCCGCTAATCTGGTTATAGTACTCTCATTGAATAAACTTAAAGCATAACTCAATTGACCACTAATTTCCTCATGACGGTCGTTTAAAAAGATTACCAAGTCGAACTTAGCAGCTTTGTACGCAACGTTACCTTGAAAAGGTTTGAAGTATTCTTTTTTAGAATCGATTGCTTTCCCATCGAAACTCTGCACGGCAAACATCACTTGGAAAATGGGATGTCTAGAAGTATCTCGTTCGACTCCCAATTCATCAACTAACCTCTCGAAAGGTAAATCTTGATAAAGTTGAGCAGAAACCTGTTCTTGATGTACTTGTTGTATTAGCTCCTCATAACTTTGAGATTTGTTAAGTAAAGTTCTGTTAACTTGAGTGTTAACAAAGAATCCGATAAGCCCTTGGGTTTGTTTGTAATGCCTGTTAGCAATAGGACTTCCTAAGACGATATCGTCTTGTCCCGAATATTTACTTAACAGGATATTAGTAGCAGCCAATAAAGTACTGTGTAATGTTGTTCCATTTGCTTTTGCTAATGCTCTTAACTTATTACTGGTTTCTTTACTGAGTTTAAAAGTTGTAACGTCGCCGTTATAGTCTATGGCATTTGGTCTAGTGTAATCTGTAGGTAAAGCTAAAGTTTGGTATCCTGAAAGTTTATTCTTCCAATAATTTAATTGACTCTCTAAAACCTCTCCTGTTAAATAAGAACGTTGCCATACCGCGTAATCTTTATACTGAATCTCTAAAGGGGGTAAACTGAATTCTGTATCTTTATTGAGATAGGCTTCGTAAAAAGATGATAATTCTCTTTTGAATATCTCCATCGACCATCCATCAGCTGCAATATGATGGATATTAACCAATAGTACTATTCTATCAAAAGCATTTTCGGAAGCTTTGTTATTCAATCCAATAGTGTAAAATTTTATTCGTATCGGATATTCCGTGCTTAATTTAAAAGGCTGGTCAATATCCTCTTTAATTAATCCTTCTAGGTCTTCTTCCTCAGTCAAGAAAACTTCTTCCATAACCAAGGGACGATTATAAACAACTTGTATTCCTGTCTGGTTTTCATCCTGTTCTATGGTACTTCTTAGCAAGTCATGTCTGGTTACAATTTTTTCAAGGGCATATTTTACGCCATCCTTTTCGGTGTTTTCACCAAGTTCCAATACAGCTGGGATATGATAGGCATTCGTGCCATCTTCATATTGCTCTATGAACCACAGACGATCCTGAGCGAAGGATAGAGGAGATGATTTCGTTTCAGTTTTAGGAATGACCACCTGGGTTCGGCCAATGCTATGTATTATGAGCTGTGAAACAGTTTTATATTCAAAAATATCAACAACCTTCACATCGCATCCCAAAGCTCTATCCATTTTGTGAGATGCATGTACTGCTAATATGGAGTTTCCTCCCATTCTAAAGAAGTCATCGGTTATGCCAACTTTTTCTAATCCCAACACCTCTTGCCAAATACTACATATAGTCATTTCTGTTTCTGTGGTTGGAGACACATATTCTTCATTTGAAGATCCAAGTTCTGGATCGGGCAAGGCTCGTCTATCTAACTTCCCATTTGCGGTTAAAGGGAAGGAGTCCATCACGACTAAACTAGTAGGAACCATATAATCTGGTAACACTTCGTGTAGTTGGTTTTGAATCTCTTATTTGCTTAATTGATTAAGGAACGGGATGTTATAATTTTTAGTTAACCCTATTAATTCATTGCTCTTAATACCTTTTGTATCTAGACTGTGATTCTCTTTTGATATGTCGTTTTGCAATGAAATAACAACGTCATATCTATACTTACTTAACTCATTGCTATAATTGTCACCTCGCTCGAAAACATCAATGTTAAGGTTGCTGTATCTTTTTTTAAGGTTCTTAAAGTAACTTGGACCAATGAGTAATTCGTTTTCCTTTAATGCTATTTTTTCAACATCTTGCTCGGAATAATCTTCTCTTTCGAAATCGAGTTTTTCTTTGATTAACTCTTTATGAAGTTTATAATTCCGAACATCTCCCAAGAAGATAGATCCATTATCTGAAAGCTTGTTGATGGCTTTATCTATTACCTCTTCGAAATATTGAATGCTTGGAAAATATTGACAGACAGAATTGATAATAATCGTATCAAAGCGTTCATTTTTATGTAACTGATCAATTTCGTCTGCTCTTAGGTGATGAAATTCTACATTTTGAGATTTGTTTTCAAGATTTTTTTTATGTCTATCGATGACTTGCTTTGATAGATCCAATCCAACAAATTTTTCGATGTCATTTAGTAGCGGGTACATTAATAATCCTGTGCCAACTCCAATTTCAAGAACATTGTTCAGGTTTAGCGTCCTTAATAAATTAATTATAGAATTTCTCCACGCCTCCATTTCTTGAAGAGGAATTGGTTTTTTGAATATATAACTATTCCATCCTGTAAAGTCGGATTCTGTAATGGTTTGATTAATAGGTTTTTTGTATTCCGAATCATACAAGTTTTCCCAACTTTCTAGTATCTTGAGATTGCTACTGGAAACATAACTGGGATCCAATATATAATAACCAATAAGGTATTTAACCCCCCCCAAATTGGTTTGTCTTTCTTTTGCAAGAACAAAACTTTGCTTAATACCATCAATATTAGATAAAACGTGTTGTATTTCTCCGAGTTCAATTCTGTATCCACTTATTTTTACCTGATCATCCTTTCTTCCTATAAATTCGATATTTCCATCAGGGAGCCATCTGGCCATATCCCCAGTTTTGTACAAACGTTCCCCTTTACAGAAAGGGTGTTGGATGAATTTTTCTTTGGTGAGCTGCTCTCTATTGAGATAGCCTCTTGCAAGTCCTGCTCCTGAGACGCACAGTTCCCCGACAACACCAATGGGTACTAAAGACATATCCTCACTTAAAATATAGGCCTGAGAATTCGTTAGTGGCTTACCTATGGGCAAGGAGTTGTGTATTTCTATTTCAGGGTTGACTTTATAATAGCATGAGAAAGTTGTGTTTTCAGTTGGTCCATATCCATTGATCATGGTGGCTTGTGGCAATATAGAGGATACTGTTTCCACTGTTTCTGGAGATACAACATCACCTCCAGATAGAATATATCGCAGAGGGAGGTTTTCTATATTGGTTTTCGCCCAACGATCGAACAGAGCTGAAGTAAGCCAGATCGTATCAATCTCTTGTTGTTTTATAAGAGAATTGAGGGTTGTTACGTCTAATTTCGTGTCAGGGTATAGTATTAATTGTTGTCCTGAAAGTAGTGAGCACCAAATCTCAAAGGTTGCTGCGTCAAAAGAGATGGATGATGCTTGTAAGGTTTTGGTAGCTTGGGGTAATTCCAATTTTGACCAATAATATAGCCTGACAATCGCTTTATTGGGGACCAGCACTCCTTTGGGCTTGCCTGTGGACCCCGAAGTATAAATTGTATATGCCAGGTTATCGGACGTGATCTTAACATTGACTTTTGTTTTTGGGTACCTTTTCCATAACATTACGCTTTCAAGATCAATCAAAGGAATATTAATACCATCAAGATTATGTTGCTTGCTAGTGCTAACTGTTGATAAAACGAAATTGGACTTCGTGTCTTCAAGGATGAATTTTATCCTCTCCGCAGGGAGGTCAAGATCTATGGGTACGTATGCGGCTCCTGCTTTTAGGATTCCTAAGATGCCAATGATCATTTCCATGGATCTTGGAAGACAAATAGGTACGAGTTGTTCTTTTTGTACTCCTGATTCTATGAGTAGGTGTGCTAGCTGATTTGATTTTTGATCTAGCTCCTTATAAGTCAGTTGCTTGTCTTGAAAGACTATAGCTGTGAATGTAGGATTGTTCTGCACCTGTTTTTGAAATAGGTTGATCACCGTATTCTCTGTTGGATAGGTATAATCAGTATCGTTAAAATCTACAAGTAGTTTTTGCTGCTCTATTTTTGATATAACATTTCTACTGTCAATCGTTTTATTAGGATTTTCTAAATACGAATTCAAAAAGTTATCAAAATAGCCAATCAAATCATCCAAAGTTCGTTGGGAAGTTAGCGTTCTTGAAAGGTTTATTATAATGGCTAAGTCTTTTCCTGTTAAATCAACACTAAAATCCAAAAACGTATTTGTGACTGAAAAAAAGTTAGCTAATTCTAGTTGTCTCTTTCCTTGAATAAGTGTGGGATTAATTGATATATCCTTTAGTACGTGGAAATCTGTAAAGTTAAACAGTGTGTCGAAAAACGGATTGTCCTCGAATGGGTTTTCATCCTGTTTTGTTTCTCCTGTTATTCTTGAGATATCTGGGAGTGAAAGTCTGTCTTTTCCTCTAAGTTCTTTGTTTTTTTCAGCAATGAGCCTTATATAATCAACCCAAGATTTTTCTTGCAGTTGTAGCATGTTGAATCTAAAGGGGAGGGTGTTTAAAAAACAACCCAATAACCCATCCCCATCTTCGACAAGAGGTCTGCGGTGTGAAACTAGTCCTATTGTAATATCCTTTTCAAAAGAGAGAATGCTAAGAGAATATAGATACGCACCTAAGAAAAGATCCTTAGGGAGGATATTGTCTTCTT
>JAHZIZ010000232.1 GCA_022601215.1 Bacteroidota bacterium | reverse complement strand
AGTGCAGTTTTACTATAATCTTTAAAATTTTTAGTAGTTGTATAATACATTCTATGATTATATCCATTATCTCCTAAACTATCGGTTTCAATAAATCGTCCAGGAATAGTGGTTGCCCAATAAATAATATACTGCTCTTTTACTACATCATAAGATATTTCTGGAGCCCAACAATTTTGTGCTTCAGGTTCATGTTCCATTACTGGAACATATTGTTGTTCAGACCAGTTTATAAGGTCGCTTGATGTGGCATATCCTATACCTCTTTCGCCCCAACTAACCGTCCAAACCATATGGAATTTATTATCTGGTCCTAGTATAACACATGGGTCACGCATTAATTTATCTACTCCTACTTCTGGAGTCAAAAAAGATTTATCATCATTAAGGGCTTCCCATTTTACCCCATCTTCACTCGATGCTAAATGCAAACCATCTTCTCCGTTTCCTTTAAAGTAAGAAAACATAAATACTTCTTTTTCACTAGTACACCCAAAAATAAAAAGTATTTGTAAAAACAAGATGATTTTTATATGCTTCATAATTATTAATTACTTTTCGGCAGCAAGCTATGGTTTATATGTTTCGCTTTTTTAATTATTGGTCGTATTACAAAACTGTAATTATAATTTTCTGAAGGCAAACGAAACGGCTTGTGAGGCACTGCTGCCATAGACCAACTATCATCACCTCCAACACCCATTTGTTTATGGTCTATATTCAAAGTGATAAAATCTCTTTCTGGTAAATCTGCTATATGCCCTCTAAGATCCGAAAGATCTTCAGTACTATAAGGCCATGCACTTAAACTTAAAGGAATAGCTCCTAGTATTTCAATGCCTTTTCCTTTTGTATTTGTAAAAGATGCCCAACGAACTGCTGTATAATTATTACTTTCTTGTGGCCTTACATATTGAAAGAAATCAGTCTTTACCGATTTATTATAACGTCCAAAAGGAGCACTTGTTAACCTATCGGAATAATTTGCATGTGGACCTCTTCCTAGCCATTGCATAGCATCGTAAGCATCGTCTAACTGCAACTGCATTCCAAAACGTGGTAAATTTGGAAGTTTTCCTGAAGGTGAAAAATCACTATTTACTAATATTTCACCATTACCGTATATGGTATAATTAACTTTTACAACACCTGTTCCTTTACTTTTCTCTTCATTAGGAAGTTGATAGATGGCTTCAATAGCGACACTTTTATCTCCTTGGTTTTTTATTTCAAAGTTTTTAAGTGATGCTGTTTCTGAAGCTGTTTTCCAATACCCTTGTCTTTTTGGCATATTAGAACCTACATCATTATCAGTTGGAGGTCTCCAAAAGCTAGGCTGTAATGGCTTTTTAAGTGTTTCAAAGCCATCAATAATTAATGACGACAAATAGCCATTAGATTTATCGAAAGAGGCTATAGAATTTTTAGTAACAATACGAATACTACTATTGTTATCGTCCACTTTTAGTGTTGCTATTTTATTCCAACTTTTGGTTTCTGGAGCAGTAAAATAAGGTAACTCAAATTGTTCCCAAGACGTTTCATGTCCTGCTTTCGCCCAAGAGAAGTTTTTATTCAACCTAAAGCTAATCGTTATATAATATCTTGCTCCAGCCTTTACTTTTGGTTTTTTGAAAGCTACTTTTAACGTACCATTTTCAAGAGGCTCTAACTGTGGTGCATTTAAGATACCTTTTTCTAAAACGGAACCATCTTCTTCTAATTTCCAATGCACGTCGTATCGACTTAAATTGGTAAAATGATGACGATTTAGAATACTAAAAGTACCTGCTTCTACATCAATTGAAGAAACCTCTATGGGTTGATGCACTTTTTTCGTTTCCCAAGTTGCAGGTTTTGACGTTTGATCGGGGGAAATAATACCATTATTATTGAAAGCTCCACTATGAATTGGTTCTCCAAAATCACCACCATAGGCCCAATAATCTTTTCCATCTTTGTTTTTTGCAACCAATGCACCATCTGTCCAATCCCAAATAAAAGCTCCTATAAAACGTTTATTTGCTTTAATGGCTTTCCAAAACGATTGAAAATCTCCGAGCGAATTACCCATAGCATGCGCATATTCGCAATAAATAACTGGTCTGTTATCGTTTTCATCATTGGCAAGTTTTACCATATAATCAAGACCATTATACATACGGCTTTTCATGCCTACATAGTCTGGATCTTTTCCTCTAATGTTATCCCAATGGTCATTTTGTGCACCCTCATAATGTATAATTCTTGTTGGATCATAATCTTTCATCCAAGCTCCCATGGCTGCATGGTTAGGACCCATACCGCTTTCGTTTCCTAAGGACCAAAAAACAATAGAAGGGTGATTTTTATCGCGCTCTACCATACGTATTGCCCTTTCAACAAACGAATGCGCCCATAGGGAGTTGTTTGTCAGTTTTCCAGTAAGCCCGTGGGTTTCTAAATTGGCTTCATCTATAACATAAATACCATACTTATCACACAACTCATACCAATACGGATTATTAGGGTAATGAGAAGTACGTACCGCATTAACATTAAATTGCTTCATCAACAAAGCATCTTTTTCCATGATCTCTTTTGAAATCACTTTTCCTGTATGTTGACTATGGTCATGTCTGTTTACGCCATATAAAAGAACCGGTTTTCCATTTACATAAAATTCACCATCACGAAGCTCGGTTTCACGAAAGCCTATTTTGGTACTTCGCGTTTCTATCAAATTACCACTAGTATCTTTTAAGTAAAAAACTAGCGTATAAAGGTTAGGAAATTCTGCTGACCATTTTAATGGATTTTCCACCTCAGCTTCTAGTAATCCAAATTTAACAGTACCTCGCTGCGGATACCATTCATTGGTAATCGCTCCTACTTTGCGAGTCATTTTTTTTGCCAAAACAGCTTTTCCGTTAGCATCAAAAAGTTGTGCTTCAAGTTCCCAATCTTTAACAGTTTCTTTATCTTCTATGTTAATTTTTGGACGAATACTTATTGTAGCGTCCT
>JAHZIZ010000231.1 GCA_022601215.1 Bacteroidota bacterium | reverse complement strand
ATAGAATGTGAGTTCTGCTGCCTCATTGGCTCCGGTACGCCATACTTTCCCATTGGGAGCTAATTTCTCTAGCGTACGCCCTTTTAGTTGCGGTCTGCTGTATACGACTTTGATGAGCTTTTCGGCATTGCGATAATCACTAGGGAACGATGCGGCGTCCATAGGACTTACATCCATTTTAGCGAATTTTTGAGCGTTGGCTTCCTGACTGAATACAAAGAGCAAAGAAAGGAACATTGCGGTGATGATAGTTGATTTTTTCATAAGAATGTTTTTATGGATTAAAAGTAGAATTTTAATTGTCGGATACTGTTACTATTATGTGAAAATTTACAAGGTAATTGTGAAATTTTGTCGTGAGGAAAGGGGTAGGCTTACGACATATTTTTAAATATTTTTTTGGAAGTAATTTTCGTTGTTGTTTTTCACATTTTTTTGTTAATAACTTACAGGTGTTAATCTATGTAAACCCTTTATTTAGTAGGGGATTTGGTTATATTTGTTTGTTAGTGAAAATTTGAATAAAATCAACCTAAAATATATGAGCGAAGAACAGAATAAAAACAACTATGGAGCCGATAATATTCAGGCCTTAGAGGGAATGGAGCATGTTCGCATGCGTCCATCGATGTATATTGGAGATGTTGGTGTTCGTGGATTGCACCATTTGGTGTATGAGGTAGTCGATAACTCTATTGATGAGGCCCTGGCTGGGCATTGTGATAGAATTGATGTGACCATTAATGAAGACAATTCCATAACGACGAAGGATAATGGTCGTGGAATCCCTGTGGATATTCATAAGAAAGAAGGTGTTTCTGCTTTAGAGGTAGTTATGACCAAGATTGGTGCTGGTGGAAAATTTGATAAAGATTCTTATAAAGTGTCTGGAGGGTTACACGGTGTTGGTGTGAGTTGTGTGAATGCTTTATCTGCGCATTTGCGAGCAACTGTTCATCGTGATGGTAAAATCTGGGAGCAGGAGTATGAACGAGGAAAAACATTATATCCGGTAAAGTCGATTGGTACTACAGAAGAGCGTGGAACTGTTGTTACTTTTAAGCCTGATCATGAAATCTTCAAACAAGTATTAGAGTATAATTATGATACGTTAGCAAGTCGTTTGCGAGAATTGGCCTATCTAAACAAGGGGATTACAATCACCTTGCTAGATATGCGTGAGAAGGACGAGAAAGGTGAATATATTGGAGAGACTTTTCATAGTGATGAAGGATTAAAAGAGTTTATTCGTTTCCTAGATGGTAATCGTGAAATGCTTATTGCGGATGTGATTTCTATGGAAGGTGAGAAGAATGGTATTCCTGTGGAAGTTGCCATGGTCTATAACACATCGTATACAGAGAACTTACACTCGTATGTAAATAATATTAATACACATGAAGGAGGGACGCATTTAAGCGGTTTTAGGAGAGGTTTAACGACCACGCTAAAGAAGTATGCAGATGCCTCGGGAATGCTTGATAAATTGAAGTTTGATATTGCTGGTGATGACTTTAGAGAAGGTTTGACGGCGATTGTTTCGGTTAAAGTGGCTGAGCCTCAATTTGAAGGACAAACTAAAACCAAATTAGGAAACCGTGATGTTACCTCTGCGGTAAGTCAGGCGGTTTCTGAAATGTTAGAAAATTATCTCGAAGAGAACCCGAATGATGCTAAAATCATTGTTCAGAAAGTAATTTTGGCCGCACAGGCCCGCCATGCAGCACGTAAGGCGCGAGAAATGGTGCAACGTAAGACTGTTATGAGCGGAGGAGGTTTGCCTGGGAAACTATCCGATTGTTCTGAGCAGGATCCAGAGAAATGTGAAGTGTTTCTGGTGGAGGGAGATTCTGCAGGTGGTACGGCTAAGCAAGGTCGAGATCGTATGTTTCAAGCTATTTTGCCATTACGTGGTAAGATTTTGAATGTGGAAAAAGCGATGCAGCACAAGGTGTTTGAAAATGAGGAGATTCGTAATATTTTCACGGCCCTTGGAGTAACCATAGGAACAGAAGAAGATAGTAAGGCGCTGAACCTTGAGAAGCTGCGTTACCATAAGATCGTTATTATGTGTGATGCGGATGTAGATGGTAGCCATATTGCAACCTTAATATTAACGTTTTTCTTCCGTTATATGAGAGATTTGGTAGAGGCAGGACATGTATATATTGCTACGCCACCTTTGTATTTGGTGAAGAAAGGTGCTAAGAAAGAATATGCATGGGATGATGATCAACGTGATGCTATTAATATGAAGTTTGGTGGTGCTGCAGGAATCCAAAGATATAAAGGTCTTGGAGAGATGAATGCAGAGCAACTTTGGGATACGACCATGAATCCAGAATTTAGAACGCTTCGTCAAGTGACGATTGATAATGGCACGGAAGCAGATAGAATTTTTTCAATGTTAATGGGAGACGAGGTTCCACCTCGTCGTGAGTTTATTGAGAAAAATGCGGTCTATGCAAATATTGATGCATAAGCCTTAATTTTAAAGTGTTAGAAAAAGCCTCGTTGTTAAACGAGGCTTTTCTTTTTCCAAAATCTGTTGCTAAAATCCTTAATAAAATAGTACTTTTGCAGCACTTTTCAGAAAGAAAAAATAGTTTATTAACCAAAATATTCCCGAGTATTTGGGGATTCATATAAAAATTTTGAAATGAAAGTTACCGTAGTAGGAGCAGGAGCTGTTGGTGCAAGTTGTGCTGAGTATATTGCTATTAAAAATTTCGCAAGTGAAGTTGTATTGTTGGATATTAAGGAAGGATACGCAGAAGGGAAAGCGATGGACTTGATGCAAACAGCTTCGCTAAATGGATTCGATACCAAAATCACTGGATCTACTAGTGATTATAGTAAAACAGCGGGAAGTGATATTTGTGTAATTACTTCAGGAATTCCTCGTAAACCAGGAATGACACGTGAAGAGCTAATTGGAATTAATGCTGGAATTGTAAAGTCTGTTTCTGCTAGTTTAATTGAGCATTCTCCTAACACTATCGTTATCGTAGTGAGTAACCCTATGGATACCATGACTTATTTGGTGCATAAAACAACGGGACTTCCTAAAAACCGTATCATCGGGATGGGAGGAGCATTAGATAGTGCTCGTTTTAAATATCGTCTTGCGGAGGCTCTTGGAGCGCCAATTAGTGATGTGGATGGGATGGTAATTGGTGGACATAGTGATAAAGGTATGGTGCCTTTAACTCGATTGGCAACAAGAAATAGTGTGCCTGTGACTGCTTTTATTTCGGAAGAACGACTTACACAGGTAAAAGAAGACACGAAGGTGGGTGGAGCAACCCTGACTAAATTATTAGGGACTTCGGCTTGGTATGCTCCTGGTGCAGCTGTTAGTGGTCTTGTCCAGGCAATTGCCTGTGATCAGAAAAAGATCTTCCCATGTTCTACTTTCCTAGAAGGGGAATATGGATTAAACGATTTGTGTATTGGGGTTCCTGTGGTGTTAGGTCGTAACGGAATTGAAAAAATTGTTGAGATCGACTTAAACGATGCTGAAAAAGCTCATATGCAAGAAAGTGCAGCCGGGGTAAGTAAGACCAACGGATTGTTAGAGTTGTAAATTCTAATTTGATATTGTTTTAAGCCTCGTAAGAAATTGCGAGGCTTTTTAATTTTTTGAAGATCGCATTACAGTAACACTGCACTTATTTGGATTGGAATGATGAAAAGGAATATATTTGTAGTTCACCCAATTAAACAAATACCTATGAAATTTGCTCCATATTTCTTTTTCATCTTTTTTGTAACCGTTTCTTTAGTGGCGTGTAAATCCGATGACGGTGGTAACGGCGGTGGTGGCGAAGCGGCTAATTGTGAAGTGGCCGATGCTCAAACAGCTCAAGGAAACTTTAGAGGAGCAGATTTTGTCTCCCAAGGAGGTACTTATATCGAAGCGCCTGGCAATGGTAACGGTTTTAACTGTGCGATCTATGTAAAGAATCCAACCAATACAGATTGTGTGTTTCCATTGTTTGCTGGAACCCAAGATATTATTTTATTTTCAATAGATGCGTTAGAACCTCAGACGCTTACATTATCTGAATTTGGAGGCGCTACTTTTTTAAATTTTAATCGCGTTGTTGACAATACTTCCGAAATTGAACTTGCCACCTGTGGGGTGCTTGAAATTACTTCATATGATGAGTCAGCTGGCGAACTGCGCGGAACTGTAATAGCTATAGGACAGGAAAACAGTGCCGTGAATGGTAGTTTTGTGCTGTCATTATGTGAGTTTTAGATTTTATTTTCTTCGGAATATAATAGTGGCAAGACCCTAGTTATACCCTTTAATTCTTTATATTTGGCGCGTGAAGTCGAAATGGTACTTTAGTGTTGTTATCCTTATCCTAGCCCTTTTGGGGGTGAACTTGGATCAAGGCGTCACTCCTAATCAGGAAATTGTTGTTGAATTTAACAACGAAGTTTCCTCACAGGAATCGCTACAAGCTATTGCGCTGGTAAAAGAGCAATTGGAAGCTATTGGAGTGGACAACATCAAAGTTGTGGCTTCTTCTGAAGGTAATTTAAAAATCACCTACTATAGT
This sequence comes from Bacteroidota bacterium, assembly GCA_022601215.1. Taxonomy (GTDB): domain Bacteria; phylum Bacteroidota; class Bacteroidia; order Flavobacteriales; family Flavobacteriaceae; genus Aureisphaera. Next base: position 3,285 of record JAHZIZ010000231.1, on the reverse strand, counting down.
GCGATCGACGTTGCAGGCATACAGCAACTGTTTTCTACAACTTCTGGACTAGGTACTTTATCATTTAGCCATGAAGGTGAGCCAATTCAACTACCTAATGAAGACGAGGTTTATGGATTTCAGCTTAATGTTTCCGAAATTCAGACAGGAACAGATGCCGATTTGGATGTTGATGGTTTTGTCTTAGAATTTAAATCCGTACATGATCGCTACTCGGCACCCGATGTCTACGCAACATTTCCTAGTGGTGCATTAAGAGATCTAAATACTTTAGAAAATGTAGCGTATTCAGTACACCGTTATAATGCGTTGTTAATTGATGCAACTTCTTATGCTATTCCTGAAGTGAGAGCAGGTCCTCTTGCTTAACTGGGTAAATTAGTTGTGCAAGCAGATTTCGCTTGCCCTTTCCCACATTCGTCCATTTTTTCAAAGACTTACGCTGTTTCGGCCTGAGCTCTTATACCATAAATCAGTAAAATTAATTGTCAAATCAGGGGGATACTAGTATATTCGCCCGTTTTAAAAATTTGACACCAAAAAATAACACAATGCAAAACAAAGGATTAATTACCGTGTTTGCGATTCTTTTTGGATTAGTGAGTTTGTACCAACTCTCTTATACATTTATCGCAAATAACGTAGAAAAAGACGCAAAAGCATACGCGCAAGGTCTTTTTGACGGAACTCAACCCAAAGAACGAGCTGCCGCAGAAGCTAACTACTTAGACTCGATTACCAATGAGCCTCAGTTTTTAGGAATTGATTACAAATTGGCCAAAGAGAAGGAGTTAAATAAAGGACTCGACTTGAAAGGTGGTATTAATGTAATCCTTCAAATTTCTGTAAAAGACATCTTAGTAGATCTTGCTAATGATAGTAAGGACGGCGCTTTCTTACAGGCATTAAAAGATGCGGATGTAAGACAAAAAGACGCACAAGAGACATATGCCGAATCATTCTTTAAGGCGTTTGAAGCGCTACCAGGGGACAATAAGTTAGCCTCTTCGGGTATTTTCTTTAATAGAGAATTACAAGACGATATTAAGAGTAGTGATTGGACTAATGATCAAGTTAAGCCGGTTATTGAAAGAAAGATTGATGAAGGGATCTCTTCTGCTTTTGAAGTACTCCGTAAACGTATCGATAAGTTTGGAGTAACGCAACCTAACCTACAGCGTCTAGGAACTTCAGGGAGAATCTTAGTTGAATTACCAGGAGCAAAAGATGTTGAGCGTGTAACTGACCTAATTTCAAAAACGGCTCAATTAGAATTTTGGGAAGTGGTGAAAGCACAAAGTATGAGTCAGTTCATCTTTGATGCAGATGCAAGAGTGGCTCAGAAGCTAGCCGTAAGTGACGAAAAAGAAGATGCAGAGGTAACCAACGATTCGACAGAAACTGAAGATGGATCAATTGATGATTTATTAGGTGGAGATAATGTTGAAGATGAGAATGCAGATCCTGAGAAGGTGAATCCTATTCGTTCTCGTATTCTTCCTGTTTCTTTAAGTAACCCTGGTTTGGCTACTTTCCGTCTAAAGGATACTGCTGTTATTAATGGGTACTTACGTATGCCAGAAGTGAGAGGTTTACTTAAAAGTGAACAAAAGTTTACTCGTTTTGTCTGGAGTATTCCGGAAACGGTTGAGTTGGCCGATGGAACTGAGGAAGTGTTAACTAGTTTATATGCGATTAAAGGAAACCGTGATAACAAAGCCCAATTAGCTGGAGGTGTAATCACAGATGCTCAACAATCATATACTCCCGCAGGACAAGTTTCTGTAACCATGCAGATGAACGGAGCAGGAGCAAAGGTTTGGGAAAACATGACAGAATATGCGTACCAAAACCAATCTCAGATTGCCGTCGTATTAGATGATATAGTATACTCAGCACCTGGAGTAAGTAGTGGAAAGATTTCGGGAGGTAGAAGTGAGATTACAGGAAACTTCGATATCCTTGAAGGACAAGATTTAGCCAACGTATTGCGCGCGGGTAAATTACCAGCTTCAGCAGATATTATTCAAGCTGAGGTAGTAGGGCCTACTTTAGGACAAGAAGCGATTAGTAGTGGTATTTTATCATTCGCTATAGCATTGGCTTTTGTATTACTATGGATGATTTTCTACTACGGTAAAGCCGGTGCTTTTGCAGATATTGCTTTAGCAGTAAACATTTTATTCATCTTTGGAGTATTAGCAGGTCTAGGAGCTGTATTAACACTTCCTGGAATTGCAGGTATTGTATTGACAATTGGTATGTCGGTGGATGCGAACGTACTTATATTTGAGCGAATTCGAGAAGAATTGGCCAAAGGGAAATCACAACGTGATGCCATTAATGATGGTTTCAGCAATGCCTTGTCTTCTATTTTGGATGCCAACATTACAACAGGTCTTACGGGACTTATCTTATTGGTTTTCGGGACAGGGCCAATTAAAGGTTTCGCAACAACCTTGTTAATAGGTATTGCTACATCTTTATTTACAGCCATCTTTATTACTAGATTGTTTATTGATAGCTATACTAAGAATGGAAAATCATTGACTTGTTCAACACCAATGACTAAGAATTTCTTGAAGAACGTTAATGTGAATTTCCTTGGAAAGCGTAAGGTGGCTTACATAATCTCAGGAATATTAATTGCTATAAGTTTAGGATCATTATTTACAAACGGGTTAAACCAAGGGATTGATTTTGTTGGAGGACGTACGTATACAGTTCGTTTCGATAAAGATGTGGACGCTAATGATATTGAGCAGGATTTAGTTGCTGTTTTTGGTAGTGCGGAGGCAAAAACATACGGAGGAGATAATCAGTTAAAGATTACTACTAAATTCAAAGTGGATGAGACTGGTACCGAAGTGGACAAGGAGATTGAGGCGAAATTATTTGAAGGTTTAAAGAAAAACCTTCCTGCTGGGATGACCATGGCGAATTTTACCGAAGATAATGATGAGAAAGTAGCGGGTCGTATGGAGTACTATAAAGTGAGTCCTACCATTGCAGATGATATTAAAAAATCTTCTTTCTGGGCCGTTTTAGGATCACTTGTAGTAGTGTTCTTATATATCTTATTGCGTTTTAGAAGATGGCAATTTAGTTTAGGTGCTGTAGCTGCTGTATTCCATGATGTATTAATCGTATTAGGAATCTTTTCATTGACATATAAGTTCATGCCATTTAATATGGAAATCGATCAGTCATTCATTGCGGCGATCTTGACAGTAATTGGTTACTCGTTGAATGATACCGTGGTAGTATTTGACCGTATTCGAGAGT
>JAHZIZ010000002.1 GCA_022601215.1 Bacteroidota bacterium | reverse complement strand
CGCGGCATCTAATTCGGCTTGACGTTTTTTAATTTTTGCTTTGCGTCCCCAAAGATTATTCCACCAGTTGTCTTTTACGTTTTCGGCATCCTCTAATTCCATGCGGGCTCGATCTAAACCTTTCTGTGCATCGTCAATAACTTTTTGCTCGGCGGCATTAAGGGTAGAGAATTTTTCAAAGATAATTCCTACTTCGTCTTGATAGTCGGTTAGGTCTTTGATGGCATCCAATAAAGAGGTGCGATCTTTTTCCGCCATGCCTACTACATCGTCCAGTGTGGCATTCAATATTTTTTGACGCATTTCCGGGTCGTCTTCCTGCGCAAGCTTCGACTTCATTTGGTCAACGGCTTTCCCCCAGTTAACATCTACTTTTTCTTGTTTTTTTGAAGAGTCTTCGGTTTCTAGTAAGTCAAAATCATCAGACATAGGTATGGCTATTTTTTATGGTTATTAAATATTGAAAAAATTGGAGTATCAATTTCGGTAAAAAAATCGAGTTGAGGAACTTGATTTCTTGAAATTTGAAGGTTTGCTTTCGAAGGCTGTATGATATGAGTCGCAGGGGATGTTTTTTTGTTACATTTTGCGAGAGCGATAGTAACGACATCCCTCCAACTAATTGGAGGATACAGCGGATAGTGCGGTCTTTTGAGGTTGGAACGAAAAAGACTCGCCCATAAAAGAAAACCCGACTGAATTAGTCGGGTTACATCTTGTAATCTATTAAATCGAATCGTGTTGAGCAGCTAGTCTTTCAATAACCCTCTAGAAATAACGATCTTCTGTATTTCGCTTGTTCCTTCGTAGATCTGAGTGATTTTTGCGTCTCGCATCATGCGTTCAACGTGATATTCTTTTACAAAACCATTTCCTCCATGAATTTGAACCGCTTCTACGGTAACATCCATGGCTGTTTTACTAGCCTTCAGTTTTGCCATAGCACTGGACATATCGTAGTTGTTACCTTGGTCTTTATCCCAGGCCGATTTGTAGACTAAATTTCTAGAAGCTTCAATTTCAAGAAGCATGTCTGCCAGTTTAAAAGCGATAGCTTGATGGTTGCAAATCTCTGTGCCAAAGGCTTTACGAATTTTAGAGTACTCGCGTGCCATATCGTAGGCGCCAGTTGCAATACCTAAAGCTTGCGCTGCAATACCAATACGGCCTCCAGATAGGGTTTTCATCGCAAATTTAAACCCGAATCCATCTTCGCCAATTCTATTTTCTTTTGGCACTTTTACATCGTTGAAGTTAAGTGTGTGTGTATCACTTCCTCTAATTCCTAATTTATCTTCTTTAGGCCCCACTTCAAAACCTTCCCAAGATTTTTCGACAATAAATGCGTTAATTCCTCGGTGTCCTTTTTCTCTATCAGTTTGAGCAATGACTAAATAGAAATCGGCAGTCCCTCCATTAGTAATCCAATTTTTGGTTCCATTAAGGATGTAATGATCTCCTTTGTCGATCGCTGTAGTGCGTTGAGACGTTGCATCACTTCCTGCTTCCGGTTCACTCAAACAAAATGCTCCAATGCTTTCTCCAGTTGCGAGTTTTGTTAAGTATTTCTGTTTTTGTTCTTCCGTTCCATAGGCTTCAATTCCGTAACATACCAAAGAGTTGTTTACAGAAACGATTACAGAAGCGGAAGCATCTACTTTACTCAATTCTTCCACCACGATGGCATACGATAAAGTGTCCATGCCGCCACCGCCGTATTTTGGGTCTACCATCATTCCCAGGAAGCCAAGTTCTCCCATTTTCTTCACCTGTTCGGTTGGGAATTCTTGCTTGTTATCACGTTCTATAACGCCAGGGAGTAATTCTGTTTTTGCAAAATCGCGGGCTGCGTCGCGTATCATTAAATGTTCTTCGGAAAGACTAAAATCCATAACAGTTAGAGTAATTTAATTATGTTCAAAAAAGTGGTGCAAAGATACCGTTTTGTTGCTAAATTATCAATGTGAGGCGCAAATAATGTGAATAGTGTACCGTTAAAGTTTGTTACATTTACAAGGATGAATAAAATGACTTACAAAGTTTTGGGTGTCATGAGTGGAACGTCTTTAGACGGAATTGATTTGGCCGAATGTTTTTTTAGTATTTCTGAAGGAATTTGGACGTACCGAATTGGTAAGGCAAGAACGATTCCGTATCCCGCACCTTGGCAGGAACGTCTCAAAGAGGCAGTTCATTTTTCTGAAGGTAGGTTATTGACTTTAAACAAAGATTACACTCAATTTTTGGGAACTGTAATAAATTCTTTTATTGCCTCCGAGCGCATTGAAGGGTTGGACGCAGTGTGCAGTCATGGTCATACTATTTTACACCAGCCCGAAAGGGGTGTGACCTTGCAGATTGGAAACCTTCCGATGCTAGCGAGCGATATAGCGCAAAAAGTAGTTTGCGATTTTAGAGTACAAGATGTGGCTTTGGGGGGACAAGGAGCTCCCTTGGTACCCATTGGGGATAGTTTGCTGTTTTCTGAATATACGTATTGTTTAAATTTAGGTGGCTTTGCCAACATTTCTTCTAGATTAAATGAGTTTCGTATCGCCTACGATGTGTGTCCCATAAATATAGTGCTCAACCCTTTAGCGGCTCAATTAGGTCTACTTTATGATGAAGGTGGTCAAATTGCTGCTAGCGGAAATGTAAATACATGGTTATTAACCGCACTGAACGATTTGTCTTTTTATAAGTTGGCGGCTCCAAAATCTTTGGGGTTGGAATGGGTTCAACAATTTGTTTTTCCTTTAATAAATGACTCTGGTTTATCTTTCGAAGATGCAATAGCTACCTTAACGGAACATATGGCCATTCAATTAGCAGCACAATTTCAGGAAGGAGCTACGATCTTAGCAACAGGTGGAGGGGCGTACAATGACCATTTGCTCAACCGAATAAAATTCCATTGCAATGTCATTATTAAAGTTCCAGATGCTACACTGCTAGAGTTCAAGGAAGCCTTAGTTTTTGGTTTGCTAGGGGTGCTTAAATTAAGAGATGAAGTGAATTGCTTAGCAAGCGTTACGGGTGCCAAACATGACCATTCTTCGGGTGTGATTTTTGGTTAAATTTTAATACATGGTATTTGGGTTGGCTGCTGTGGGAGGAATCTGTTGTATGGCGTCCCAGTGCTCGCAAATTTTTCCGTTCTCGTCGAACCTAAAAAAGTCCATGGTAACGTATTG
>JAHZIZ010000230.1 GCA_022601215.1 Bacteroidota bacterium | reverse complement strand
CTCTCGTGATAATGTAACTAGAAATGGTCGTGGCTCAAATAACCGCAGCACAGTGACTAGAAATGGAAGAGGAAGTACTTCTAGAGGTGAAGTTGCTACTACTAATAGAAATAGCAACTCAAGAGCAACTACAACCAGAAGCGGTAGTAGAAATAGCACCACAACACGTGGAGGGAACTCAAGAACTACCACTCGTGGAAATGTAAATAGAAAAAGCAACAGCAGAGGTACCATTGCTAAAAATAGAACCACGCAAAGAAGTTCTAACAGGAATAGCGGTATAAAACGTGCCCCTTCTAATAGAAAACCTGCTACAACTAGAGGTGGGTCTTCAAATAAAAGAAAAACGACTACGACACAAAGAAGTGGTAGTTATAAGAAAAATACACCGTCTCGTTCTAGAGGAACAAGCACTCGAAAGAGTACTTCTTCTAAATCGAGAGGATCCGCTCCAAGAAGAGGACGCGGTTTGTAAGATTTTTTGGTTGGTTAGTGAGAAACCCTCCCATGTTCGCAAGAACTACGGAGGGTTTCTATTTTATAGCGCCTTAAGAAGAGTTGCCATGGTTTTAGTGAGTTCCCTCCTACTGTATTTGTTTAAATTGCTATCACTTCCGGTTAGATTGCTATGAAGAAATGCATCAAAAAGCTGCACTATTTCCTGTTTCAACTCTTGTTTTTCAGAATATTCAAAAAAGGCACCTGAACGTGTTTCTTTTATAATTTTGGCCATATCGCTCCCTTTTGGGCCGAACGCCAAAATGGGTCGTTTTGCTCTTAGGTATTCAAACAATTTGCCAGGAATGATGGCTCTGGTCTCTTCTCGATCCATCTCAACCAATAACAATACCTGCGCATTATGCTGAAGCATCAGCGCATCATGATGTGACACATAGCCTGGGGTTTCCGTGGCATCAGTTAACCCATATTCTTCAATACTTTCCAAAATATCCTCCCCGACAGCGCCGACAAGTTTTAAACGAAATGTATCTTTAAATCCCTGCAATTCTTCTCGCAATTCGGAAATAACTTGCCATAAGATATTGGGATTTCTATTACTCAAAAGCGAACCCACATGCACTAAACTAAAGGTGGTATCCAAATTTTGTGTAATGACTTCGGAAGTATCAAAGCCATTCGTGATTACTGTTATCGGTTTTTTTGTGATTTCTGCAAATTCATTTTTGGTATTAGGACTTGTTACCACCACATGATCTGCCGTATTTAATACACGATGCTCTAATGCTTTGTGTTTTTTTTCTGAAAAGGCTGTCAGTCGAAGCGATTTATGATAATGAATTGTTGTCCATGGATCTCTAAAATCTGCTACCCACTTCATTCCTAGCGTTTCTTTAAGTCGCATCCCAATTAGATGCAAACTATGCGGTGGTCCCGTCGTGACAACCGTATCAATCGCTGCATCTTTCAAATACTTTTTAAGGTATCGAACCGAAGGTTTTACCCATCCTATTCGCGCATCTGGGATAAAGAGGTTTCCACGAACAAACAACATCAATTTCTCTAAAGTAGCAGGGTCTTTTTCGGAAATAATACCACTACTAATTGTCTTTGTCTTTTTTTTCGAGAACCATTTAGCAAAACGATATGGCTCTTTTATAGGTAATGAAATTACAGTAACATCTTTAGGGACTTCAGACACAAAACTATCATCTTCTAAAGGGTAATGCGCGTTTTCAGGAACGAAAACCACGGGCTCCACACCAAACTGTTTAAAGTACTTAACAAACTTTAACCAACGCTGTACCCCTGGCCCTCCAGCGGGCGGCCAATAATAACAAATGATGAGTACCCGTTTCATAAATTATTTGGGAGCTTTCTCTTTTCTAAACCACAGCCACAACCCTCCTAAAAACACGACAAATAAGAGTACGCTACTCGCCAAACTCAAGGTGCTTCCGGTTTTCACAACTTTCGGTTCAAACTTAAACACAACCTGATGGATACCTTTTGGAATTACCATCCCTCTAAGGGTGTAATTAACTCTAAAATGCTCGGTCAACGCACCGTCTATATAGGCGTTCCAACCATCTGGATAATACATCTCAGAAAAAACTGCCAACTGATCGCTTTTTGTCGCTGTCTCATACACAAGTTCATTAGGGCTTGCCTTTGTGAGATCAATAGTTGCTGTACTATCTCTCACTACATTCTTTACTGGCATCTTGGCTAATAAATCGACATGTATAACCGCTGTACTTTTGGTATCCAAACTATCCAACAGTAAAATTTCCTCATTCGTGTTGTTCGCGGGCAGCACATTTGACACATACCAAGCAGGACCGTTGGTATATGGGTTAGGCTGGGCAACCGGTTTTCCCTCTTTATTGGCCGTGATAAAGTATTTTACATTGAGCATGTTTAACACATTCACATCGCCATCGGATAGATAAAAATCATCTAAATCTTGCATTCGGCCTGGCTTGGCGGCATGATAACCACCTAATGCATTGTGATAAAAACTAGCCTGACCGCTGTTAAACGCTGAACGAGTAACATCATAAACTCTATAATGACCTTTATCCTTTGCTATTTCGATATCCGCAGTACTCTGCTGGAAAGGCTGTTCCATCATACGTGCATTCACAAAGTTATCTTTGTTCACATAACGTTGTCCCACTCCAACCAAGTCCACCAGCACTAATAATCCTATTATAAGCATGCCCATTACTTCCTTCATCTTTTTGGCAAACACTAACCAAAGCGTTCCCGCCGATAATAACACAAAAATGAGAGAACGAATGGCGTCGCTGGCCATCACAGCGGCGCGATCCGCTCTAATAGCATCCATAAAAGGAATTCCCATCTGCTCAATTATTAGAGAATCGTAAGGACCACTATATGGTAGCGCCGACTTGAATAAAATGAGTAACAAAGTAATTCCACCTACAATTCCTGTACTTAAGAGCAACGCCTTTTTCTTTTGTTCCTTGGAATGGAAGTCGTTAAAATATTGCTGCAAGCCTACTACAGCCAGCATAGGGAGTATCAATTCTATAATTACCTGTATGGAAGAAACCGCTCTGAATTTGTCATATAGCGGTACGTAATCGATAAAAAATTCAGTGAGGAATGAAAAATTTCTTCCCCATGATAAGAATAAACTCAATATAAAACCAGCCAATATCCACCATTTGAGTCGGCCGCGAACTAAAAATAACGCCAACACACTTAAGAAAACAATCACGGCTCCAATATACGCTGGTGCAGCCACAATGGTCTGATCACCCCAATACATAGGGATTTGTTCATTTAAAAACTGTTGCGCCTGTGCTCTTGACGCTCCTTGTTCATTCATCAATAATTCGGCAGCCTCAGAATTGTCGGGGAACCCATCACTGGAGCCTCCTCCCATAAAATTTGGGATAAAAAGATTAAGGCTTTCCAGCTTGCCATAGCTGTATTCTGTTATGTACTCGTAGCTCAAACCACTTCCGCCTTCTTTAGGCGTTCCATCGCTATTGATGGTAATTGCACTTTTCCCTCTGGTTGAGGTAGCCGCATACTCCTTAGTCGCTAGAATGTTCGTAGCATTTAATCCTAGAGACAAGACTACGGCCATCACCATGACTCCAATAGCCTTAAAAAAATGCGGCAGCATGTTTTTTCTATAGGCATCTACCAAATACGCAAAACCAAGACAAATCACCAATAACAATAAATAGTAGGTCATCTGAAAGTGATTAGCAACTAGCTCTAAAGCCATAGCAACGGCAGTTAATAAAAACCCAGCTAAGTACTTCCCTCTAAACGTAAGTATGATACCACTAAGTACTAACGGCATATAAGCAATAGCATGCGCTTTAGCATTATGTCCAACACCAAGAATGATAATGAGGTAGGTAGAAAATCCAAAGGCAAGGGCACCTATAAATGCCAATTTATAGTCGACTTTAAGCATTAGAAAGAGAATATAAATTCCAATAAAATAAAGGAATAGATAATCTGCTGGTCTCGGAAGAAATCGAAGTGTGAGATCTAGTTTTTTAATATAATTATGAGGATACTTAGCTCCTAACTGATACGTAGGCATTCCACCGAAGG
>JAHZIZ010000229.1 GCA_022601215.1 Bacteroidota bacterium | reverse complement strand
ATGACTTCTTGCACTCTATGGAAGAAGGAGGATGGGATCTTTCTAAGGTGGATAAAGCTGCCATGAAAGAATCTAAAGCAACCTTCGTATTTGGACAAATGAATGAGCCACCAGGAGCACGAGCTCGTGTTGCATTATCGGGTTTGACTATTGCAGAATATTTCCGTGATGGAGCTGGGGATGGCCAAGGAAAAGATGTACTTTTCTTCGTTGATAATATTTTCCGTTTTACACAGGCAGGTTCTGAAGTGTCAGCCTTATTAGGACGTATGCCTTCTGCCGTAGGATACCAACCAACACTGGCTACAGAAATGGGAGCCATGCAAGAGCGTATTACTTCAACTAAAAAAGGATCTATTACTTCGGTGCAAGCCGTATATGTACCTGCGGATGACCTTACCGATCCAGCACCTGCAACAACCTTTGCTCACTTGGATGCTACTACCGTATTATCTCGTAAGATTGCCGAGCTTGGTATTTACCCAGCGGTGGATCCACTAGATTCTACTTCTCGTATCTTGACAGCAGACATCTTAGGAAATGAGCACTATGATTGTGCACAAAGAGTAAAAGAATTATTACAACGTTATAAAGAGCTTCAAGATATTATTGCCATCTTAGGTATGGAAGAATTATCTGAAGAAGATAAATTGGCAGTAGGTCGCGCACGTCGTGTTCAACGTTTCTTGTCGCAACCGTTTCACGTGGCTGAACAGTTTACGGGTATTCCAGGTTGTTTAGTTGACATCAAAGATACGATCAAAGGATTTACAATGATTATGGATGGTGAATTAGATCATCTTCCAGAAGCAGCCTTTAACCTTAAAGGGACGATCGAGGAGGCCATGGAAGCTGGTGAGAAAATGTTAGCGGAAGCTTAATAGTAATAGAAGCGATACTATAACCCTAAAGCATAATTTATGTACTTAGAAATTGTAACTCCAGAAGCATCTTTAGTGAGCGGTGACGTAGAAAGCGTAACAGTTCCAGGTGTGAATGGTGAATTCCAAATGTTAAATGGTCACGCACCTGTAGTTTCTTTATTGCAAGCAGGGAAAGTGAAATTTGCAGGAAGTCCTACCATTGCCGAAGGCTTTGAAAACAAGTTTACGCAAGTAGATGGAAAATGGATTCTTGAAATTAATAGCGGTACCGTGCAAATGGGTGATAATAAAGTAATAGTCTTAGCCGATTAAGGACTAAGCATTCACAACTAGTGAAATCCCAAATTCCGCAAGGAGTTTGGGATTTTTTGTTCTATTCAACTTTTAAAAAGTATCTATTATATAAACATTTTGGAAGACGATGAATTGGGAGTTGTATTGGAACCACTTTCTTTATTTTACGTTTTAAAAAGCCTTCTCCTTTCACTTCATCACTTTTAGTACCTACGCAAATAGGTTTTAGTGAGGTTGAATCCAAATTAATTTCTTTTGTGTGCAACTCTTTATTTTTTGACTTGTCTATAACAGTATAATCATAACAAAGGCGATCAAAAAATGAAACAAATCTTAATTGGATTATTGTTACTATGCGGGACTCAATTATGGGCGCAAAGTAAGTTTAGTATTCGTGGAACCATTGAAGAAAAAAAGAATGGTGAAACAGTCATAGGAGCAACGGTGTACCTAGATGGCACGGGAACAGGAGCTATTACCAATGAATACGGGTTTTACTCGCTAACAGCACCGGAAGGAACTTATCAACTCGTAGTATCTTATGTGGGATATGAGGAAATTCGTAAAGAAATTGTATTAAACGCAAATCAAGTCCTTAATCTCGAAATAGATGAGTCTCTTACTGCACTCGAAGAAGTAGTAATTAATGCAGATGATTCTAATAGAATTAACATTCGAAAACCCCAAATGGGGGTTACCAAATTGAAGGCAGAAACCATAAAACAAATGCCGGCCGTTTTAGGAGAAGTAGATGTAATTAAATCTATACAAATGCTTCCTGGAGTTACACAAAATGGAGAGGGATCTGCTGGATTTAATGTAAGGGGAGGAGCCGCAGATCAGAATTTGGTATTATTAGATGAGGCCATTATTTATAACACCTCTCATTTTTTTGGGTTTTTCTCAGTGTTTAATCCAGATGCCATTAAGGATATAAAACTGTATAAAGGAGATATGCCAGCGAAATTTGGTGGAAGGGTATCTTCTGTTCTTGATGTTCGACAAAAGGATGGTAATAATAAGGATTTTGGTTTTTCAGGAGGCATAGGCGTTATATCGAGCAGGCTAACAGTTGAGGGACCTTTAATTAAGAATAAAAGTTCATTTTTAGTATCTGGACGATCATCATATGCCCATCTATTTACGCCTGCCATTGAAGAGATAAAAGATGACAAAATTTCTTTCTATGACCTTAATCTAAAGGCAAACTACGAGGTTAATAAAAACAATCATGTATATCTTTCAGGTTATTTTGGAAGGGATATCTTTAATATTTCAAATTTTTTAGATAATAACTATGGAAATTTTTCAGGAAATGTGAGGTGGAATCACGTGTTCAACGATAGACTGTTTTCAAACTTATCGCTAATTTATAGTAAATACGATTATCAAATCATTTTAGATTTCATAAAATTAGATTGGACAGCGGATATTCAGAATCAGCACTTGAAATATGATTTTGGATATTATGCCAATGACAAGCTGAAGTTAGATTTTGGAGTAAGTGGTATTAATTATCAATTAAATCCTGGAGAAGTAAAGCCAACT
>JAHZIZ010000228.1 GCA_022601215.1 Bacteroidota bacterium | reverse complement strand
CAGATTAGCTTTAAAAAGCTTTTTGATATGTATAGAGTGCATTTGGCGGAGGGTACTACTCACGCCAAAGCTAGAGCCAAAGAGGTGTTAGCAATTGAAGATAAGTATCCCATGCTCTCATCTGGTCTTGATACTAAAGCTGAAGTTACGCAATACACTTCTCAAATCGATTTTATTCTTGAGGACCTGTTTACACCTGTTTTGCAAAAAAATGAAATTAAAATCGCAACGATCCCTTTCGATCAGTTCATAATGAAATCGACCGAACGGTATGATGCCATCACTAAAATAGCAGGGCCTGGTTTCGACTTACAGCTTAATGATTTTAATGAAGATCAATTCTATATCATGGGATGCAGTGTAATATTGAATGTTTTCTATGGCTATAAAACAGACTTTAGACGTCCTTTCTACTATGATATTCCTGATGCCAATGGTATTATGCGTCATTACCGTGTTTTGTACAATGGTGATTTTATAGAAATTGAAAAAACAGATAAGGCGGTAGAAATCACAAAAGAGGATGTGGCTGAATTGTTAGATAATTTTGACAACATAGCCATGTGGAAAGAGAAGTTTCCGAAAGATGGTTGGAAATTTAAGGGATTTGTGATTGCTAATATGTACGATGCTACTACCGATGTTTCTTTGTCTGATTTTAAAGCTAACTTATTGCAGAATGATACCAAGGATCACAATTTTATTGAGGAGTTTCAAACTATTCTGAGGGCGATATTTAATCTGCCAGCAATACAAGTAGGGTATTCTATATTTAATGCTGAAGAAAAAACCTTCGAAAGACCTCCAGCTTTGCTCAATGTAAGTAGTTATTTACTTCATAATAATAAATCAGCACCTTGTAATACAACCTTGTGTGAATATTCTTATGACTATTTATTAAAGGAACACCAAATGTATGCTATTTCAGATGTTGATAGGATGGTTTCTATGTATCCAGATAATAAGTTGTACAAGAAATTAGCGGTACAGGAAATTAAAAGTGCAATTATTACGCCTATTGTTAGTGAAGGAGAATTATTTGGTATGATGGAAATTGTATCACCAAATGCTCAAGAGCTTAATTCTATTAATGCTCATAAACTGCAAGATATCTTACCCTTTTTAGTAGACACAGTAAGACGTTCTAAAGAGAAGGAGGATAATGAGATGGAATTGCTTATTCAACAAGAGTGTACGTCTATTCATCCTAGTGTACATTGGAAATTTAAAAAGGAGGCAGAACGGGTATTGAGAGGTCGTTTGGATGGGGAAGAGGTTTCTTATCGAGAAATAGTCTTTAAGGATGTATATCCTTTATTCGGTCAGATTGATATAAAAGGATCGTCGGAGGCAAGAAACACTGCTACCAAGCATGATCTAATCTTGCAATTGCAAGAAGTGAAAAGTATCATTTCGAAAGTTTCGAAGGATGAAGCTCTACCTATTTATGAACAAATGATGTTTAGAATAGATGGTTTCTTAACAGATATTAATACAAACCTGCAGGTTGATAGTGAGCGGAGAGTCTTAAACTTTCTTAAAAATGACGTCGTTCCTTTGTATGATCATTTGCAAACGAAGAGCAAGAAACTTAATGACCTGATCAAGGAATATTACACCTTACTTGACAGGGATAAAGGCTTTATTTATAAGCATAGAAAAGATTACGATGAATCAGTGATGCTTATTAATAAAACTATGGCATCGATCTTAGATAAGAAACAAGAAGGTGCTCAGGAGATGTATCCGCACTACTATGAACGTTTTAAAACAGACGGAGTGGAGCATAATCTTTACATCGGTGAGTCCATCACAAAACAAGATAGTTTCAATAGAATATACTTGTACAATTTGCGATTATGGCAATTACAGGCAATGTGCGAAATGGAAAATAGTTTTTACCAATTGAAAGAAAAACTATGGGTGCCCTTGGATGTAGCTTCTATGATTTTGGCATTCAATAGTTCCTTGGCCCTCCGATTTAGAATGGATGAAAAGCGCTTTGACGTGGATGGTACTTATAATGCTCGTTACGAAGTGGTGAAAAAACGAGTAGATAAAGCCATGGTAAAAGGAACGGATGAACGAATTACGCAACCAGGGAAAATTACGATTGTATATTCTCAAAAGTCGGACGAACTGGAATATTTAAAATATGTTCACTTCTTGCAGTCCAAAAATCATCTTGGAGAAGATATTGAAATACTAGAATTACAAGATTTACAAGGGGTTTCTGGCTTAAAGGCGATTCGAGTAAATGTCCTTTACAATAGAGGAGCAAAGGACAAAGCTTATTATACCTACGAAGATTTAATGAAGGAAATTAGTAGTCATTAATTAAGATTTCCACTAGTATAAAATGAAATGGCAAAAGCAATGACAGAAACGACAATGCCAATCATGAAAAAGGTGTAAGTGAGCCTTAGTATTTTGTATTTACGTTGTAACACCAACCCTAAAAAATAAAGATCCTTGGTAAGCGATGAATAAATATATTCTTTATCATTAAGCATCTCGTTCATAGCCCATTGAAACTCATTTAGGCTCATTTTGTGAAAATTTCCGAAGAACAAAAGATTTACCTTTTTTTGTTCCACATCTTCTTTGGTAAACTTGCCACTAGTGACATTAGGTCTTGTTGCCAATACAGATAATCCCATAGAAACTATAGTGAATAGTAAAAAGATTAGGGTAGGAATGATAAGGTAGGTATTAGATGCATTATCTAATTTCGGGATTAAATTGGATAAAGCGATAGATAGAATAATTGCATTCACTGAAAGTAAAATATTCGCTTTGGTATCTGCAATGTCACTCAGCTTAATATGATTGCGAAGCGTCACTCTAAAAACACTCTGAATAGCT
>JAHZIZ010000227.1 GCA_022601215.1 Bacteroidota bacterium | reverse complement strand
AGGTGTCTTCAAGAACCACAGATTTACTGAAACAAGTCTTCGCTATACAAGATTAATGAAGGGTTTTAAAATAAGAAAAAGCATCCGCTAGCCGGGAGCCATACCAACTAAAATATTCGCCATCTACTAAACGTACGGTGGCGTTTATATTTTGTTCCAGCTCAAGGACATGTTTTTCTTTAAAAGGATAGGGCTCTGAAGAGAGCAGCACCAGATCCACTTCTTGCAGGTCGGTAAGATGTACTTCTGGATAACGACTTTTGGTTACTACATTTTTGAAATGATTGAGTTGTAGTAACTCATGAATAAAAGTATCTTTTCCTGCTGCCATGAAAGGGTCTTTCCAAATAAAATAAACCACTTTTTTTTGGGGTTTGCCTTTCATGAAATCTTGAAAACCCATTTTTTCGGAACGAATTCGATCGACTAAAAGTGTCGCTTTTTCTGAAACTTCAAACAACGCTCCCAGTTGAATAATCATTTGCAAATTATCATCTATATTGGCAATATTACTAACCCAAACAGGTGCAATATTCGTGCATTGTTCCACTATCTCCTTGGTATTTTCTTCTTTATTGCAGATGATAATATCCGGACGAAGTTCCTTGATTTTATGTAGATGTATCGTTTTGGTCCCCCCTACCACAGGTATTTCCTTTCTCAGTTCCTGAGGGTGCACGCAAAATTTAGTAATTCCAACTAATTGATCTCGAAGACCAAGATGAACCAAGAGTTCTGTTTGAGAAGGCACTAAGGAAACAATCCGTTGTGGTTTGTTTTTAAAAACAAGTAGTCTATTAAGTTGATCTTTAACTTGCATTCAGGATGTCCTCCATTTGTTGCTGCAAGATACTGGCCGCTTGTGCCGCAGCAGTGGCGTAATCTTCTCCATTAGAAGCATAAATAATACCACGGGAGGAATTAATCAAGAGCCCAATATTTGAGGTCATTCCATAATTACACACTTCAAGTAAACTACCACCTTGAGCGCCAACTCCTGGTACCAAAAGAAAACTATCAGGAACGATTTTTCTGATTTCGCCAAGGTACTCCGCCTTTGTAGCGCCCACCACATACATAAGTCGATCGCTGTTCTGATAATTCGCAGCAGTTTCCAATACTTCTTTGTACAATTCCTTGCCCTCTATTGTTTTCGTTTGAAAATCGAAAGCACCTTGATTCGATGTTAATGCCAATAGAATAGCATATTTATTTTCAAATTCAAGAAAAGGTTCTACACTGTCTTTCCCCATGTAAGGAGCTATGGTCACCGAATCAAAATTGAGGTCTTCAAAAAATGCTTTAGCATACATTTTTGAGGTATTTCCAATATCGCCACGTTTAGCGTCGGCAATGGTAAAAATTTCAGGGTGATTTTCATTCAAATAATGGATAGTTCTCTCAAGAGATTTCCAACCATTAAGCCCATACGCTTCATAAAACGCCGTGTTCGGTTTATACGCCACGCACAGATGATGAGTGGCATCAATAATCGCTTTGTTGAATGCAAAAATAGGGTCTTCTTCCTTCAATAAATGTTTCGGAATCTTAGTGAGATCTACATCCAATCCGATACATAGAAACGATTTTTTTCGTTGAATTTCAGAAATAAGGTGGCTAGTTGTCATTGTTACTTCTTGGTTCGAGATTAGAATGTTTCTCCAGTTTCTTTTAAGCGTTCCGTGTTGTCTACTAATTGTAATTCATCAATGATTTTCTGAATGTCACCATCGATAATATTCCCTAAATCATACAATGTAAGGTTGATACGGTGATCTGTCACACGTCCTTGTGGATAATTATAGGTTCTAATTTTAGCACTACGATCTCCGCTTGTTACTTGCGAACCACGTTTTAGAGCATCTTCTGCCTGCTTTTTGGCCAATTCTAAATCATACAAACGTGAGCGAAGCACTTTAAAGGCTTTTTCTTTATTTTTATGCTGAGACTTTTGGTCTTGACATTGCGCTACTAAACCAGTTGGTTCGTGCGTTAATCGAACTGCAGAATAGGTAGTATTTACTGACTGCCCTCCTGGTCCTGACGAACAGAAATAATCAATACGAACATCTTTAGGATCTATTTCAACGTCAAACTCCTCTGCCTCCGGAAATACCATAACCGTTGCCGCACTGGTATGAACTCGACCTTGAGTTTCGGTTTGAGGTACTCGTTGCACACGGTGTACTCCAGCTTCAAATTTTAAGGTTCCATAAACATCGGCACCTTCAATTTCCATTTGGATTTCCTTAAAACCTCCACTAGTCCCTTCACTAAAGTCAACGACATTCACTCGCCATCCCTTTCCTTCGCAGTACTTGGTATACATACGATGTAAATCTCCCGCAAATATACTAGCTTCATCACCTCCCGTACCAGCTCTAATTTCCATTACGGCGTTTTTAGCATCCTCAGGATCTTTAGGAATGAGCATAAATTTTATCTCTTCCTCAAGCGTCGGAATTCTGGATTTAGCTTCATCCATTTCCATCTTTGCCATCTCAACCATTTCGGCATCACTTCCATCTGCAATGATTTCTTCGGCTTCCTTTAAATTATTGGAAAGTGTGACATACTCGTCACGTTTATCCATCAATAGACGAAGGTCTTTATATTCTTTATTTAGCTGAACATAACGCTTTTGATCCATTATAATATCTGGTTGAATGATTAAATCACTCACCTCATCAAAGCGCTGTTTTATTATTTGAAGTTTTTCTAACATAGACAGTAGTAATCGAGCAAATTTACAATTTTTTAATCGAAAGAAATTGTCTTATTGAAGGTTTATAATCTAGATAAAATGAACTATTACAGAAGTTCTTTTTTCTCCTGTAAAAGTGAAAAATAAGACAACACACTAAAAGCAATCACTAATAAAACGCGTGCTATATATTGCCCATATACAGAGTCTACAAAGCCATAATACCCCATTCCTCTGAACATATCGGCGAACATTAAAAAGATTAAGAAAAACACAAAAACAATTGATGCTGAGGAACTGGACTCATTGGTTCTAACAAAGGCTAATATCGTGACCACAAAAAAAGAAAAACTGATGGTGCTAATTGACAGAATTACAGATAGGCTATCTAGGATTCCGTATAAAATTTCCAAAAACGAATATATCAACCATACATTCACCAAAACCACTACGATCAAACCTGTTATGAACAACTTACTCAAATGTTGATATTTAATTTTGCGATAGGTTAGCTTCACTAAAAACCACAATGACAAGGCATCAATAAGCAAGGAAATTTCAGTAAAAACTGATATTTCATACCATATTGTTAAAAAACTAGATAGAGAATAAACAAGACAAAAACCAGTAATAAACAAATTTCTAACATGCAAAACCCTGATGATAACAGTTAAAAAAGCCAAACTAACTATAGCACGAAGCATTCTAAAATAAACGAATTGCTCATTAGGATCTAGTAACAAACTAGATATTATAAGCACAATAGAGACTGCAAAAAGAATATGTCTCTGATTCTTAGTTATGGCATTTGGTCGATTCAATTTACTAAATATACAAAAAAACAAAAACTACCTATCACGCACGGCATCAGGTAGTTGTTTTTCGACAATCGCATAATTTAACATCAATCCAAGTCCAATAATAAGAAGGGTTCTTGCCATATATACAGATATATCCCCATATGCAAAGTCATAATATCCAATGGCCCGAAAGATTTCTCCAAAAATGATTGAAAAAATAGAAAGCGTGAATATAAGACTCGCTTTAGAACTGTGGATATAATTATAAAGAAGTGAAAGAAATCCAACTACTACCAAACTCATGGCGCCTAATAAAATAAAGCTATAGTGCAGGTTACTAAGTGTAAAATTTTCTATCATTAGCACAAACTCGTAAAGCAAATAGCCATTTATGCCAACTAGAAGCGCAAACAAAATAAGGAGTACCACATTCATTTTTTTTAGACTGACCTTAGGAATCAACCCTATCACTAAGACAAGATAAGCCAAAAAATTAGTGATCATTGCAGCGATTGCTAATCCGTTATTTTCATACCAAATGGTAAGAAAACTAGAAATACTATAAAGAACCATAAATCCAACAAGCATCGTATTGATTTTCTTTCCAGTAAACAGGAGTAGTAATCCTAGGAAAGAAAGACATGTTATCCCCCTTAACCCCCTATAGAGGACAAAGTCCCTTTGCTGATGAACTATGATGCTAGAAATAAATAAAAGAATGGCAAGAATCAAGACAACTCTTGTTACTTTTTTGTTATTAATTCCTCTTAACATCTTCGAATAATTACATTCTTAAGTAGTGAGGATTTCAAGAATAGATTAGAGGGGCAAAATAGGATTTTTCTTAAACTCAGCCATACGTGTATACACCCATTTTTGATTGGATGGTAAGCTCCTTTTTTTCCGAGGCTTCTACCCTACCTATGATCTGTGCGTTTACATTAAAAGACTCAGAAATAGCGATAATTTCACTCGCAACTTCCGCAGAAACGTAGAGCTCCATTCTATGTCCCATATTGAACACTTGGTACATTTCTTTCCAATCGGTCCCGCTTTCTTCTTGGATTAACTTAAACAATGGAGGCACGTCAAACATATTATCTTTAATGACATGAACCTTATCTACAAAGTGCAATACTTTAGTTTGTGCTCCACCGCTACAATGCACCATTCCGTGGATAGCCTTTTTATCTATGGTTGTTAATATTTTTTTTATAATTGGGGCATAGGTT
>JAHZIZ010000226.1 GCA_022601215.1 Bacteroidota bacterium | reverse complement strand
TATAGGATTTCCATAATTGCCTAAAGCGGCAGTCATTGCATTGTACAGACCTTTCGCTGAATAGTCCTTAGCTACTCGTTTTACAATATTGTCTCCCTTGTCGTTTACTATACGTACGACGGGATTGTTCCAAGTAGGCTCTTTGTATTTTTTTAATACTTTTAAGTCTTTACCGCCTTTATTATTAAAAATTGCCAACGGAATAAATTCATTCTCTATGGCTTCAGTCATTAAGGGATGACTGAGTACGTTATGGCCATAATTTCTGCAAGTAGCACATCCTGGTACTTCCTGGAATAATATGAGTATCGGTTTCCCTTCTTTTTTTGAGAGTTGAAGAGCGGAGTCATAGTCGCGATACCAACTTATCTTTCCTAGTTCTTCATCCTGTTCTTGACCATTGGTACGTTCCTGAGCAATCATAGGACCGATGAGGTGGAGATTGAGGAGGAGGAAGGCAATCACTTTTACGTACTTCATGATACTCATTTTTAGAATAGGTCTGTATTTACTTAATGTACTTACAGTATTCCAAAAATATAATATAAAAACGCCTGAGTTTTAAGCTCAGGCGTTTATCTTTTAGTGTCCGTAAATTTCATTGTACAATTCAATGTACTTTTCTTTGACTACCTTTCTTTTCACTTTCATTGTAGGTGTTAAATGACCACCTTCAATGGTCCAAACATCGGGAGTAATTTTAAACACTTTTATCTTTTCCCATTTGCCGAAACGCTCATTGTGCTTATCTACTTCTTTTTGTATGCGTTTAATAAGTACTTCGTCTTTGCAGGCTTCTGCAGGGTTAGTAGAAATATTTTTCCCTTTCTTTTCAGACCAATTAGCGACCCATTCCCAGTTTGGCTGTACAAGAGCGGCTGGCATTTTTTCACCATCTCCCACAACCATGATTTGCTCTATGAAGCCAGATTGTTTCATGGCATTTTCAATGAGCTGAGGAGCTACATATTTTCCTCCACTGGTTTTAAACATAGATTTCTTTCTATCCGTAATTTTAAGGAAACCATCCTCATCGATATGACCAATATCTCCAGTGTGGAAATATCCATTTTTGAGGACTTCATTGGATTGCTCTGGATCCTTATAATAACCTTGCATTACTTGAGGACCTTTAACTAAAATCTCTCCGTCATTGGCTATTTGAACTTCTGTATCGGGGAGTACTTTTCCGACAGTTCCAATTCTAAAGCCACCGTTGCGCATATCATTTACAGAAACTACTGGAGATGTTTCGGTTAATCCATATCCTTCCATTACGGGGCATCCAGCAGCATTGAATACTCTGGCCAGCCGTGGTTGTAAGGCAGCACTTCCAGAGGCGATTGCTAATAAGTTTCCTCCAAGGGCTTCTTGCCATTTACTAAAAATGAGTTTACGAGCTATTTTCAATTTAAACTCGTACCACCCCCCATTTTGTTTATAAGGTTCCCACTGTAACCCCAAATCTACGGCCCAAAAGAATAGTTTTTTCTTAATACCCGTCAAATCGGATCCTTTGGCAATTATTTTATCGTATACTTTTTCGAGAAGACGAGGTACAGCTGTCATTACCTCTGGATGTACTTCTTTCAAGTTATCACTTATAGTTTCTAGACTTTCTGCAAAGTGAATACTCACTCCACAGTATTGGTACATATATAGAAGCATACGCTCG
Source organism: Bacteroidota bacterium (assembly GCA_022601215.1). Classification (GTDB taxonomy): domain Bacteria; phylum Bacteroidota; class Bacteroidia; order Flavobacteriales; family Flavobacteriaceae; genus Aureisphaera. The sequence goes on along the minus strand of JAHZIZ010000226.1, from coordinate 1,495 downwards.
TATATATGGCAAACAGGTAGAAAGCTCAAAGATTTCGAATTTCCTAATTCAATAGGTAATCGGCCTTCACTGTGCTTTGCGTTGCTGGCAATATTTTTATGCGAAAGCATAACACCCTTTGGTTTTCCCGTAGTTCCTGAGGTGTAAATTAGCGTCGCTAAATCATCTTCTTTTACAGCGTCTTTTCTTTTCTGAACTTCTTCCTGCAAATCTTGATTATCATTTCCAAGTTTGATCACTTCGCTCCAGTTATCGCAGCTTCCCAGGTCATCAAAGGAGTAAACTCCCTGTAGTGATGGAACTTTATCTTTTATTTTTTCAATTTTACTCAATACTTCAGAGCAGGAAACAAAGCAAAATTTTGACTCGCTATGGTTTAAGACATAGGCATATTCGTCTTCTGAAATGGTTGGGTAAATTGGCACGTCTTGAGCACCAGTTTGTAAAATACCGATATCACAAATATTCCATTCGGTACGATTGGTCATAGAAATGATAGCTACTTTGTCATTAGCTTGCACCCCTAATTTTATTAAGCCTCTACTAATGGCATTGGCTTGATCAATATATTCTTGGGTTGAGGTTTTAATCCATTCCCCATTTACTTTACTTACTAGTGCTCCTTCTTGAGGGTACTTTTCTAGTTGGTAATAAGGGAAGTCGAACAGTCTTTTTACTTCGGTCATATTCTTTACATTGTAGTATCGCAAAATAGGAAAAAATATTCATTAAACGACTAGGATAAAAAAAATGGAGCCTTAAAGAAGGCTCCATTTTTACGTATCTGTTTTTGTTTTAATGTATTACAGCCTCACAATTTTAAAGGTCTGCGAAGTATTTTTAGACGAAAGCTTTAAGACATATACGCCACTTGCAAAATTACTATAATCAATTATTTTGGATCCGTTGTTGTTTTCTTCCTTTCGAACTAATTGTCCTTGTAAATTAAAGATTTCAACACTATAGTTTTCAAGAGGGGTCGTAATGCTCAAAATATCTTCGACTGGATTTGGAAAAATGCTAAAGGCCGAATTGGTGTTGTCTTCGATAGCTAAGGTTCCTTCCTCGGCGATATTTACTTGAAGATCATCAAAGTAGAACCCATCCTCGTTAACATTCCCATCTGATCTAAATTCGAAACGTACTAATATGTCCTGCCCAAGATAATCACTAAGATCAATTTCTTCCAAAACCCAGTCCGTCTGTGTTCCATCGTATAAAGGCTCTCCTTCTGGCTGAAAACCGTTGCTGCTGCCAGCATTGGTGAATTTACCGCATTGAGCAACCCAACTATTCCCACCATTAGTAGAGACTTCAAATTGCGCATAGTCCCAGTTGTTTTCGATATTCCATTTGGCATAAAACGTGACATTGGCTCCAATAGCATTGGTAAGATCCACCTCTTCATTAATAGCGATGGTTTCATTCGAATTGCTTGGGTAGTTTCCATTTGGAGATTCAGTAATTGAACTTGAAGGAGATACAAAAGTGCTCG
>JAHZIZ010000225.1 GCA_022601215.1 Bacteroidota bacterium | reverse complement strand
CGACGACGGCTCGAAAAAGACTCAAGAATTAATTAAAAAAACGACTGAACTCTACGATCTCGCTGATACAGCAGATACCATGCTCAATAAAATGGTAAATCAAGAACAAAATTGGATCACCAAAACGATCGTTAAGTTTTTGAAATAAAGAAAGTACGTGTTAAGACACAAAAGGGATTTGATTCCCTTTCTTTTCAATAATTACTTTCAATAATTATTGAAAGTTTAAAAATTAAGATATGAAAATAAACATTCCAAATTGGGTTATTATACTTGGAGGAGCAGGACAACTATTTACCGCAATTGTATATCCCTATATTCGACATAAAGTATTCGATTGGTATACCGATGTTAAACAGCTAAAACCCCTCAATCAAGAAATAGCAAAGACCTACGGAAGATATATTCAAGGGCTAAATTTTTCATTCGGACTCATCGCCATTCTCATCCCTAATGACCTTAAAAATGGCACTCACTTAGCCATTGCTATTACGGGTTTAATTGCAGCGTATTGGGTTGGCAAAGTAGCCACTCAAATTGCGTACTATCCTATGTACGACATTCCGAAGAAATTTTTATTTAAATGGGGAGGTTACGGAATGAACCTACTATTTGTATTATTCGCAATCGTTTATACTTTACTTCTTCTCCAAAACATCTTATAATATGAAAACACTAATTATAGCAGGGGGCACAGGGTTTTTAGGCACTATCCTAGTAGCACATTTCAAATCGAAATTCACTACTATCTATGTACTTACTAGAGGTAAAGAAAAAACTGTTGACAATATTCAATATATTCCTTGGGATGCAAATACTCCCGGATTGTGGGCACAATATATCGACGGTTCGGATGTGCTTATAAATTTAACCGGAAAGTCAGTAGATTGCAGATACACACCAAAAAACAAAGAAGCTATATTAAATAGCAGAGTTCATTCGACCACAGTTCTCGGTGAGATTATCAACATGTGCCAAGACCCTCCAAAAGTATGGCTCAACGCGTCCACTGCGACTATTTACCGTCATTCCCTTGACAAAGAGATGGATGAGACCAGTGGGGAAATTGGGACAGGCTTCTCAGTAGACGTGGCGCAAGCGTGGGAGTATACATTTTTTAAATTCAACCTTCCAAACACACGACAAGTAGCACTTCGTACTTCCATAGTATTAGGTGAAAACGGTGGCGCCTTTGTCCCCATCAAAAAACTTACATCCAGGGGATTGGGAGGAAAACAAGGTAACGGAAATCAAAAAGTAAGTTGGATACACCAAGAGGACTTTGCTAGAAGCATAGCATTCATAATCAATTCATCTAATCTCATTGGACCCATAAACATCGTTTCACCAAAACCTACTACCAACTCAGTTTTAATGAAGAAAATGAGAACAAAACTACGGGTTCCTTTAGGCATACCCATGCCAAAAGCCCTACTCGAATTTGGAGCCAAAATTATTAAAACAGAAACGGAACTTATATTAAAAAGCAGAAATGTAATCCCAAAAAGATTAACCGATCTCGGTTTTACTTTTAACCATCCTTCCATATCAGGGTGTATAGATAACCTATTAAACTAAAGCCTTATGAAAACCACCACACTTCCATTCACCTACAAGGAAAAAAAGACCTCAACGTCTCGAGAAGACATCATTCATTTTTACGACGAAGCAACTAGTGATTATAGTTTCTGGAGCAAAGACCTCAATATGCATTTTGGGTACTTTAGATGGAGTGTTACCAATCCCTTTCGAAGAGATAGTATGCTCAATGAAATGAATCGTCAGATATACAAACGTTTAAAACTTTTGAAAGGGAAGAAAGTTGTGGCCGATCTCGGTTGCGGAATGGGAGGTACCATGCGCTATTTTTTAAAAAAGAACGCTCGATTATCTATGATTGGAGTTACCCTTTCCCCTTTTCAAGTGAACGAAGGAAATAAACTCCTAACCAATCATAAAGGTGTTATTCTACAAGAAAACTATTGTGATACATCTATCGCTTCCGAAAGTATGGATGGAGTAGTTGGTATTGAAAGTCTTTGCCACAGTGGGCACAACAAAGAATCCCTAAGAGAGGGATATAGAATCTTAAAAAAAGGAGGGGCATTCGTTATCGGAGATGCTTTCCTAAAAAAAGAACCTTCACGACTTTGTTTCGGCAGTTCTTTAAGTTATAAAAACCTTTGTAAAGGATGGAGCTTGGATGGGCTGGGAGTGATAGATACTGTAAAAAAAGACTTGGAAGACATTGGATTTAGCAAGGTAACAATTGAAGATGTTTCCTTAAGGGTGGCTCCATCTGTATTGCATGTGCCATTTGCTATTGTGGGATTTCTAGTAAAGCAACTCTTTGAACATAAAAGAGTAAAACCACAGAGTTGGAACAACCTAAAAGCTTCCTTTTATGCATTGCTCTCAGGTTTGCACATGAAAGATTTTGGTTATTACATCATCACAGCTATAAAATAATGACAACAATTGAATTGCACACAACGATAAAGGCTCCCGTCGAAAAAGTCTTTGATCTTTCACGAAATATTGACTTTCACATGCTGTCAGCCTCTCAAACACATGAAAAAGCCATCGCTGGCATAACTACTGGACTCATTGGATATGGAGAAACTGTGACTTGGCGCGGAAGACACTTTGGCTTATTTCTAAAACATACCTCGAAAATTGTAGCATGGGAACACTCAAAAAAATTCACAGATATTATGATAGAAGGGCATTTCAAATACTTTGCCCACCAGCACTTTTTTGAAAAAAAGGACGGTCATACTCTTATGAGAGACATACTAAAATACAAAGTCCCGTTTGGACCTTTCGGACAGTTGTTCAATGTTCTTTTCTTGAAAAGACATTTAACAAAATTTATTCAGTATCGAAATTTGGCTCTAAAAGAATTGTTAGAAAATAAAAAGCCTCTTCCTAATTAGAAAGAGGCTTCTACATAATTTTAAACGACTATGTTTATTGTACAACAACTTTTTTAGAAACTGATTGTCCGTTTGTAGTTTCAAATGTTACCACATATACTCCTGTCTGCATCTTTTGAATATTCACAACTCCTTTAGTATTAGTAATGTTCGTTTGCATTGCCAGCTTTCCTTGAATGTCATACACACTCAAAGTCTTAAAACTGGATGCCGACGCGCTTAGGTCATAAGACAACGCCCCATTGTTCACTTGAACTTGTATATTATTTGCCTCAATTGTACTTACACCCAGACTACCTTCACTCTTCGAAGCTTCGATTAAGAATTCGGCACACAATTTTGCAAACTTAGCAGAATGCTCTGCTGTTCCTGTTAAGCTAAAGGTATCATTAGGAGAGTGGATTTGACCATTATGCTGTCCAAAATTTGCTTCAAACGGAAAAGCAGATAAGTAGCCTCTACTTGTCCAACTCGCATGATCTGAACACCCATAATTACATTGTGAAACTCCATACGTAATTGGATGCGCCCCACCATTATTATAATGATCTATCAAACTCATCATAAAAGCAGTGATCTCCCCACTAGTGAAATCGGTTATAAATCCTACATCATTCGCAGAGCCATTGTAGAGTGTCATATCAAATTGCCCCACTGCAATAACATTTACATTATTATTGTCATATTGCGCAGCGATTTCAGCAGATCCCACCAATCCAATCTCTTCAGCAGCATATGCCATCACCTCTATGGTACGTTTTGGCACAAAACCTACTTCGAATAACGCTCTAGTAGCTTCGGTTATCGTTGCTATCCCCGACGCATCGTCATCGGCTCCTGGCGCATTGTTATTTCCTTGATTTGAGGTAGAGTCTAAATGTCCTCCTACTACTACAAACTCCTCTGGAATCTCAGCTCCTTCAATAGTCATAATTACAGAAGGCATATTGGTTCCTGTATGATTGAAAAGCCGCACACTAACATCTGTTCTCCCATAAGAAGCAGCCATTGCTTCCCACTTTGTCTTGAGATCATTAGCAGATTGACTTCCTTCAGGATTCGCATGATAGCGATTCCCGTAAGCTTCCAACTCTAAAATATGGTCTTCAATATTTTGCGTGTTTATTAACGGGAGTGTCTCATTAACAATAACATCTTCTGTGATATTAAAAGCAACCAATCGAGAACTAGTATTAGTGGGTATATAGCTTATCGAAGAAATCGCATCACTAGCTGATGTCTTACGGATATAACCTGGCCCATGAACCAATACACGGTCATGTAACAAATGACTAGCGTGGTTTGTCATATAGACAGCAGCTTCATTTCTAAATTCTTTTAAAATTTCAATTTCGTTAGGAATATCCTGTTGTAACTCCTTGGCATCTTGAAGTGCCATAGTTGCATAAAAGCGATTTTCCGTTTGAGCTTGCACCATTACAACGGTGAAGAGCATAAGTGTGGTAATAAATTTCATAAGGGTCTAATTTTTCCTCGAAGATAGTAAATAAGGCAACTGCCACTTCATAATAGTACTCACAAAAAACTAATAATAAGCAGATAATTAGTCATGAGCATTCATCATAAAATAAACTTTGTTATTTTTGAATAAAACTACGACAAAGCCGCTAT
>JAHZIZ010000224.1 GCA_022601215.1 Bacteroidota bacterium | reverse complement strand
TTTCATCATAGGCTTTTATCACGGGATTATCTTCGGTTAACGTCCATTTAAAACGAACATAACTATTGTGATGACTATCTGCTATGTGATGCACTACTTGACGAATAGTCCATCCACCTTCACGATACGGAGTATCCAATGTAGGGGTGTCTAATGTACTTACCAAAGTGGTCAAATTTTCAGGGAATATTTGAAGAATAGTGATAGCCTCTTCAAGAAGCTGGTCCGAAATATTCTCCGGCAATTGAAATCTGCCTATAGGATAGCGTTGTTGTTCTAAATTCATGTGTTTTGTTCGTTTTCCGTAAAAATAAAAAACGCCTTCCTAGCGGAAAGCGTTTTTTATAGAATACTATAAACAGTTTATGAACTATTTTACATCCATCAACTCAACATCAAATACCAGTGTTGCATTTGGAGGAATTACTCCACCAGCGCCTCTACTGCCATACCCAAGGTGAGATGGAATCACAAAACGTGCTTTGTCTCCTACCTTTAATAGCTGAATACCTTCGTCCCAACCAGGAATTACATTACCCATTCCAACAGGGAATTCAATAGGATTACCACGTTTGTATGAGTTATCGAATTCTCCGCCATCAGCAAGCATTCCTTTGTAGTGCACTGCTACCGTTTTTCCTTGTTCTGCTTGTACACCTTCGCCTTTTTGAATGATTTGATAACGCAATCCACTTTCCGTTTGCTCAAACCCTTCAGAAATTGAAGTTAATAATTCTTCTTGCGCCTTCAAGGCCGCTGCCTCTCTTTCTACCTTCGCTCCTGTGAAGCTTCTAAAAGTTTCCACAGCATTCCATGCCCCAGCATCAGCTCCTACTCGGATAATTTCAACCTTTTGCATGCTATCACCTTGTGCGACGCTATCAACTACATCCTGACCTTCTAACACATATCCAAATACCGTATGTTTATTATCCAACCAATCTGTAGGAACATGGGTGATAAAAAACTGACTTCCATTAGTTCCAGGACCAGCATTAGCCATGGAAAGCACCCCAGGGCGATCGTGTTTTAACTCAGGATGAAATTCATCATCAAAATTATATCCTGGACCGCCTGCTCCCGTTCCGGCAGGATCTCCACCTTGCACCATAAAATCTGGAATGACACGGTGAAACTTTAAACCATCGTAATAAGGTGTTCCTTGTGGCTTTGCATCGTTCTCTAAATTCCCTTCGGCTAAGGCAACAAAATTTCCCACGGTTCCAGGAGTTTTGTCGTAGGTGAGTTGAACTAAAAATTCACCTTTTTCTGTAGTGATTTTTGCGTAAATACCGTCTTGCATATTGCTTATTTTTAATGTTTTACACTCGTTTCTATTTAACTCGAGCAAATAAGCTGCAAAGGTAGAGGTTTGTTAATGAAGTAAAAATTATATTTAGACATTAATTACTATCTTGAACACGCTTATAAACATACTTTAAATGCAACGGATTTTCTTAATTATCATTTTACCACTAATCACATTATTTCCTTCGAAGATTGACGCTCAATTACTAACCCCAGCGGAGAAAAACATTCCTTACATTGAAGTAATAGGGAGTGCAAGCCAAAAGGTGGTGCCGGATAAAATATTTCTTTCTATTGGGCTTTCAGAAAAATCAATTCAGAAAAAAACATGGACCATCTCTGAACAGGAAACGAGTTTATTTCAAGTGCTTGACCAGTTGCAAATATCAAGAGATCAGCTGGCCTTAAGCGATACTAACGCATCGATCATACGAAGAAAAAAGAGAGAAACTGGAGTTCGCTTCGAAAAAGAATATATCCTAGAACTTAAAAATGCATCTCAACTTAGTGCTGTATTTACCCAACTGCAACAGCGCAATATCAAAGAAGTAAACGTAACGAAAACCGAAAGTTCTAAAATTATTGAACTAAGAAAAGAAGTACGCATTGAAGCCATAAAATTAGCAAAAGCAAAAGCAGAATATTTATTAGAGGCCATTGGTGAAACTATAGGACGGCCTCTTGAAATACGTGAATTGCCTGATGAAAGAGTGGCAAGAAGAACCTTTGCCAGTAATGGTATCATTACTCAAAAAGATAAAGAAGATCTTTTGGCTGAATTTGAACAGATTGAAATAAAATTCTCTTATTATATCAAGTATAGCATTAACTAAGCATTGAACGATCTAAAATTATACTATTATGTTGGGACTCATACTCATCTATTTTATTGGTAAAGAATTTTTTAAACTTGCCAACGCCTATAATAAAAGTAAATGGGGCTATGCCATATTAGGGGTCATCTCTTATTATGCCGGGACTGTGATTTTTGTTCTGGCAGCAGTATTTGGTTCCGAATGGTTTGGAGATGGTACTTTTTTAGATACTACTAGTGAAATGGGGTTGAGTTTAATGGCTGTTCCATTTGGTGGATTAACTTGTGCTGGGTTATATTTTCTCCTGCGACATCTTTGGAAAAAGAATGAGCAACCTGAAGAAAACTTAATTGACGAAATAGGAAAATCCTAATTAGCCACTTCACT
>JAHZIZ010000025.1 GCA_022601215.1 Bacteroidota bacterium | reverse complement strand
TGTATCGGGTGGATTCAATTATCAACGAGCTTGGAGTGATGATTTCACCTCAGATTTTCAATTCTACGGAACCGCCTATGAGTTGCAGGCGGTCAACCAAGATGTCGTAAACAACCAGCAACTATTTCAAGAAAATGATGTGCTTGAATCCGGAGCGAAAATTCAAGGAACCTATCGTTTTACAGAAAAAATAAAAGGAACTCTTGGCTATCAGTTTAATGAAACTGGTATTACTAATTTTGAACAAATCAACAACCCGTTCTTCGAGCGCTCGGACAAGCAAGTTTTGCGAACAAATAGTGTATATACACAATTGGACTACCAACCCTCTAACAACACCGTACTGCATACCGGTTTTAGAGTGAATCATATTAATAAATTCAATGAAACAACTTTTGAACCAAGACTCAGCGCTAGCCACCGTTTTTTAGAAAATTTCACCATTGAGGTTCTCGGCGAATTAAAGAGTCAAACCACTTCTCAAATTGTAGATTTTCAGAATGATTTTCTAGGTATCGAAAATAGAAGATGGGTACTATCTAGACCTGATGAGATTCCAATTATTAAAAGTAAACAACTTTCGGCGGGACTGTCTTTCAGCAAAAAAGGTTGGCTCGTTAGTGCCGAACCTTATATAAAAGAAGTGGAAGGCATTACCTCCCAAAGTCAAGGGTTCCAAAATCAATTCACCAGTGAACGTACTCACGGAAGTTATACTGCTAAAGGGATAGACTTTCTTTTAAATAAGCGCTTTACTACGATTAATACTTGGTTGAGTTATTCTTACGCAAAAAACGATTACACATTTGAAAATTTTAGCCCTCAGAAATTTCCAAACAATATAGACATACGACATACCCTTACTTACGGGATTAACTATTCGCTAAAAAACTTTAATATCTCCGGTGGTTTTAATTGGCACACTGGGAAACCGACTACCCTCTTAGTTTCGGGAAACGAAATAATAGACAACGAACTTAATTTTGGACCTCCAAACACGGCAACTATTAAAGATTATCTGCGAGTAGATATCTCAGGAACCTACAACTTTTCTATTGGTAAAACGGCGAAAGGATTTATAGGAGTTTCTATCTGGAATTTACTGGATAATGACAATGTTGTAAATCATTTTTTCAGAATAAGTGACAGCAATGAAATAGAGGAAATCGATGAATTTGCGCTTAGATTCACTCCAAACTTTTCTTTAAGAGTAAGATTTTAAACAATTCTTGACGTTCCATTTAATTAGCTATCTTTATCGTAGTCAATCAAAAATCAATACAACCATGAAAAAAATTGTTTTAACAGCGTTATTTCTATGCTGTCTACCGCCCCTATTTTCTCAATCTGAAAAGGACATAGTTCTTGAAACTGTTCACAAAAGTACCATTGAAGGCCATATATATTTCCTGGCAGACGACTTATTGAAAGGACGAGAAACTGGGACCCCTGAAAACAAAATTGCCGCTTCCTATCTCGCCAACACCTTGCGGAGTTATGGAGTTCAACCCAATCCAAAAACAGGAGATTATTACCAAAAGGTTACGCTTGAAAAAAAGAGCCCTCCTAGTGCTCTTGAACTACAAATAAACGACGAAAACTATGCTAATAAAGTAGTCTTACAGGCTTCTCCTTTAGATTTCAACGGCAAAGGAACGTATCTTGGATATGGACTAGAAGCAGATTATAAGGGGAAAAATGTAGCCGGTAAAGTGGTCTTGATAAAAGGTGGAGGACCCGATGCGAAAGATGCCCGAGCTGCTTTCGGTCTGAGAGGTAAAAAAGCTGCATTAGCCAAAGAAGCTGGAGCTATTGCGATTGTTGAATTCATTGCTGCAGAAGATAATATGTGGGGGTTTATAGATCATAACTTTAATGCTCCTAGACTAGGAGTTGCTTCCAACACAGCAACGGTAGTCGAAAATGAGACTGCCTATTTATGGGTTCAAGATGCGAAAGGCACACTCGCAACTGCCTTGGAAAAAGGAAAACATAAAGTAAAACTTAGCATGTCCGAGGAAAAAAAGGAAACTGTAGTTTCTCAAAACGTTATCGGTGTAATTGAGGGATCTGACCCTATTTTAAAAGAAGAGTACATTATTTATTCGGCACATTATGATCATGTAGGAATAGGCACTCCAGATGCTACTGGTGATACCATTTATAATGGGGCGAGAGATAATGCTGTGGGAACTACTACCGTGTTAAGCATGGCTCAAAACCTTTCCAAATACCCAACAAAACGATCAGCTTTATTTATATTATTTACCGGAGAAGAAAAAGGTCTGCTTGGAAGTGAGTTTTATGTAGAAAACCCTGTACTCCCACTTAATAAAATGGTGTATTGCTTTAATAGTGATAATGGTGGTTATAACGATACTACTAAAGCTACTATTATTGGCTTAAATAGAACATCAGCTAGTAAACATATTGTTGAAGCTGCCGCGGAATTTGGCTTAGCTGCCATTGACGACCCTGCACCAGAACAAGGTTTGTTTGACAGATCTGACAATGTTCATTTTGCTGCAAAAGGTATTCCTGCCCCAACATATTGCATGGGT
>JAHZIZ010000223.1 GCA_022601215.1 Bacteroidota bacterium | reverse complement strand
TAGGGATACCAAATTGTATTTTCTTAATCAACAAATACCAGCAAGAAATAAAATTACATGGAAATCAAGCAAAGTCATTGCAGCGTGTCATTGCTAAAGTGGGTAACGCTACCCTGATGACCAACGTTACCACGGCTTCAGGTTTCGCTACATTTATATTGACCAATAGTAAATTATTAAAAGAATTTGGTACCGTAGCCTCTATCTGTATCATCGCTATTTTTCTCTTAAGCCTATTTATCATACCCATAGTGTATAGTTACATGGCAGTTCCTAAATACAAACACTTGAAGCACCTTAACAAGAGATGGATTGGGAGTTTTGTAAACTGGATGGAACGAATGGTGCGAGAGCATCGCATAGCCATTTATATTGTGACCATTGGACTATTATGCGCTAGTATTATTGGAATAAACAATATTAAGCTTTCGGGAAGTCTCATTGAAGACATGCCTAAAAAGGCTGGTTTTTATAGTGATATTAAATTCTTTGAAAAGGAATACGAAGGCATTATGCCTTTGGAAATTTTAATTAATACGAAGCGTAAAAAAGGGGTCATGAAATTAGCCACTTTAAAGCGCATGAACGAGTTGGAAGAGTATATTGAAGAAATTCCTGAACTTTCAAAGACGCTCTCAGTTGTAGACCTAGTGAAGTTTTCTAAGCAGGCCTATTATAATAACAATCCAGAATACTATCAACTGCCTAACAGTCAAGAACGGACCTTTATCCTTTCTTATGCTAAGAGCAGTGCAAGTAATACGAATTTGCTAGCCAGCTATGTAGACACCACAGGACAATACGCAAGAATCACTACCTTCATGAAGGATACTAAAACGGAGCGTTTTGATAGAATTGAAGAAGACCTTAGAGCCAAAATAAAGAAAATATTTCCTGAAGATCGTTATGATGTGTCCATCACTGGTAAAGCTTTCATTTTTGAAAAAGGAACGAAATACTTAGTTAATAATTTAATTCTTTCCTTGTCGCTAGCCATCTTCCTTATTGCCATTTTTATGGCTTGGATGTTTAGAAATGTGAAAATGATTTTAGTATCCTTAATTCCGAACTTATTACCGCTTCTTATAACGGCAGGGTTAATGGGATTCTTAGGCGTACCTATTAAACCTTCTACCATTTTGGTTTTTAGTATCGCATTTGGTATCTCAGTAGATGACACCATTCACTTCTTAGCCAAATATCGTCAAGAACTATTAGCAAATAATTGGAAGATTAAACGATCCGTATATGCCGCTTTAAAGGAAACCGGAGTGAGTATGTTCTACACTTCGATTGTCCTATTTTTTGGTTTCTCAACCTTTACTATTTCTAGTTTTGGCGGCACCGTCGCATTGGGCGCCTTAGTATCAGCTACCTTGCTTTTTGCTATGCTTTCCAACCTATTATTACTACCTTCTCTATTATTGTCTTTAGAGCGTAATATCGCGAACCAACAAACCTTCAAAAAACCTGCATTGGAAATTATTCCCGATGCCACTGAAGAAGAATAAAATTCTTTTTTTCTGAAGAAACCACCTTCTCTCAGACCCCATAAAACGGATAAAAAAAGTATCTTTACGCCTTATAAATCTCGAAAATATGCAGTCAAAAGAAATTATAAGCTTACTACAAAGTGAACCTTCCATGCACCCAATAACAGTATCGGGATGGGTACGTGCCTTCCGAAGTAATCGCTTTATTGCCTTAAATGATGGGTCTACTATAAAAAACATTCAATGTGTTGTAGATTTCGAGAAATTTGAAGAAGACTTACTCAAGAAAGTTACCGTTGGATCTGCCATTCAAGTAGAGGGAACGTTGGTTGAAAGTCAAGGGCAAGGGCAGGCCATAGAGATTCAAGTGAGTAAGATTGATATTTTAGGAGAGGCAGACCCGGAAGAAGTAAAACTAACGATCCTTTCTCCCAAAAGACATACCTTAGAAAAATTAAGAGAACAAGCTCATTTACGAGTCCGTACCAATACCTTCGGAGCTGTGATGCGTCTTCGATCTAAGCTTTCATTTGCAGTACATGAGTACTTTCAGAAAAATGGATTCTACTATATGCACACCCCAATTGTCACTGGGAGTGATGCCGAAGGAGCTGGAGAAATGTTCCGCGTTAGCGCATTGGACCCTAAAAATCCACCGCTCAATGAAGATGGTACCATTGACTATTCTCAGGATTTCTTTGGAAAAGAAAGTAACCTAACTGTAAGTGGACAATTGGAAGCGGAGACCTATGCGATGGGTCTTGGTAAAGTATACACTTTTGGCCCTACATTTAGAGCCGAAAACTCTAATACGTCTCGCCACTTAGCAGAATTTTGGATGATTGAGCCAGAGGTAGCATTTAATGATCTTGCTGACAATATGGATTTGGCTGAAGACTTTATTAAATATGTAATTAAATACGCACTGGATAATTGTCAAGACGATCTTGAATTTTTAGAAAACCGTCTATTACAAGAAGAAAAATCCAAACCCCAGACCGAACGCAGTGAAATGTCTCTGAGAGAAAAGCTCAGTTTCGTTATTGATAACAACTTTATGCGTGTAAGCTATACGGAAGCAATTGAGATTCTTAAAAGATCCAAACCCAATAAAAAGAAAAAATTTAAATATCTCATCGAAGAATGGGGCGCCGACCTCCAAAGTGAGCACGAACGATTTTTAGTTGAAAAACACTTTAAATGTCCCGTAATCTTATTTGATTACCCCGCAAAAATAAAAGCTTTTTATATGCGTCTTAATGAAGACGGAAATACAGTAAGAGCCATGGATGTATTGTTTCCTGGAATTGGAGAAATTGTTGGAGGGTCGCAACGAGAAGAACGATACGATGTGTTAAAACAAAAAATGGAAGACATGGGAATTCCAGAAGAAGAACTATCTTGGTATCTAGACTTACGTAAATTTGGTACCTGTGTACATAGTGGTTTTGGACTCGGTTTTGAGCGACTTGTACTATTCGTAACGGGAATGGGCAACATCCGCGATGTCATTCCGTATCCAAGAACACCAGGAAATGCAGAGTTCTAAGGACTTAAAAAATCACAATACTATATTAAATCCAGTCACATTATGCGCTATGTAGCTGGATTTTTTTAATTTTAGCATTAAGTACAAAACCTATTATGCTCAAGCAACAGTTAAATTTTAAGCTATCTCAAAAACTATCGCCTCAACAAATCCAATTGATGAAGCTAATACAGTTGCCTACCCAAGCTTTTGAGCAACGCATTTCACAAGAAATTGAAGAGAATCCTGCCTTAGATAATGGAAAGGATGAAGGGGAGAATTTAGACGATGAGTTTAGCAATGACGAATTTGATGATTTTAATGATTCGGATAGCATTGAAACCGAGATTAATGTAGACGATTATTTAAGTGATGATGAAACACCCAGTTATAAGCTTTCTGCTAATAATTATAGTGTTGATGACGAGGAAAAACAAACTCCTTACGCCTCAGGGACTTCATTCACACAACATTTAATGCAACAACTAAATACCTATAGACTGGATGAAGAAGAGCGTGAGATTGCTCAGTTCTTAGTAGGAAGTGTCGATGAAAGTGGCTACATAAGAAGAGAACTTCAGGACATAGTGGATGATCTTGCATTTACACAGAACGTATATACTTCTGAAGAAAAGATAGCAGATGTATTGACTTTAGTCCAGGAATTAGACCCTGCGGGTGTAGCAGCCCGAAGTTTGCAAGAATGCCTATCGATTCAGTTAGAAAGAAAAACGGAAACTCCTTCCATAGCCTTAGCAACTAAAATTATAAATGAAACCTTTGATCAGTTTACCAAAAAGCATTACAAAAAACTGATTTCGAAATTCGATATTACCGAAGATCAGCTACGAGATGCCATTCAAGAAATTGAAGGACTCAACCCAAAGCCAGGAGGCACGTATGCAGGTAATACTCGTATGGTGGAACATGTGGTGCCGGATTTCGCAATTAAAATCGTTGACGGAACCTTAGAACTTACCCTCAACGGAAGAAACGCACCAGAATTACACGTGTCTCGAGAGTATACCAATATGCTGAAGGGATATAAAGACGCTAAGAAAAAATCGAAATCCCAAAAAGATGCAGTTCTTTTTATCAAACAAAAATTAGATGCAGCCAAGTGGTTTATTGATGCCATTAAGCAACGCCAGCAAACACTTTTTGTAACCATGAATTCAATCATGCATCATCAAGAAGAATACTTTTTAACTGGAGATGAACGCAAGTTAAAACCAATGATCTTAAAGGACATTGCCGATAAGATTGATATGGATGTATCTACCGTTTCTCGAGTTGCCAATAGTAAGTATGTAGACACTCCTTACGGGACCAAGCTCATCAAAGACTTCTTTAGTGAATCGATGAAGAATGATCAGGGAGAGGATGTTTCGACCAAGGAGATAAAGAAAATCTTGGAAATTACAATTTCCGAAGAGAACAAAAAGAAGCCTTTAACTGATGACAAATTGGCTAAAATACTCAAAGAAAAAGGCTATCCTATTGCGAGGCGGACGGTAGCCAAATATAGAGAACAATTAGATTTACCCGTCGCACGTCTTCGAAAAGAAATTTAATGAATTATTTTCTTCGTATTGGCGCATATATATTGCATCCCCTGTTAATGCCTCTTATCGGTGCATTTATCTATTACGTTATTACACCTCGATTTATTGATTCTGAAATTATACGAGCCAAGCTATTAGCGGTTACCATCATTACATTGGCAATGCCAGTTGTAATCTATTTTTTATTGAAAAATTTAGGCTGGATTACCACCCCTGAACTGGAAAATATCAATGAAAGAAAGCTCCCTTTGATTATTCAGTGCCTCCTCTTATTACTTATTGTTAAGATGGTATTTGACCCATTTGAAAGTCCAGAGTTGTATTACTTTTTTGTCGGAATTCTTTTCTCAAGTATCTCTGCGCTTTTGTTGGTACTATTTAAAATAAAAGTAAGCTTGCATCAAATTGGAATTGCCGGTGTTACCTTCTTCATCATTGCGCTCAGTATTCATTTTCAAATAAATATGCTTTTCTGGATTGGTCTATTTGTGATAGGCAATGGCTGGGTTGCTTCCTCTCGTCTTTGGACCCAATCTCACACTTATCCAGAACTTGTCCTAGGGTTCTTTGTTGGAATGTTTCCTCAGTTACTTATGGTTAATTTTTGGCTATAAAAGATAAAAGATAATCCCTAAACGTACGGGTCTAAAGTCAATTTGCTCATTCGTCTCTTGTAAAAATGCATCCTTGAAAAAAGGAGTAAAACTATAAGACATATAGAAGTTAAAGGTACCGTATCCAAAACTCAGATTCGCCATTAGACGCATTTTTTCGAATTCCGGAATATCAGTCTGAGAAACATCATTCCCATCCTGTTTAAAAGATGCACGATACCAATACGTATATCCAAGGCGCACACCTCCATAAATACGCCAAAAACTAGTGTTAGAAGGCGTAGAAGTTCGCCAACGTAATTCTATGGGTAGTTCAACACTTGCTGTGCTAAATCGATTAGAATTATAAATGATATCGTCGTCCAGGGCTCTAAAAATCGTATTCTCATTTTCATCTTCCCCAATAAATAGTGTTTGTCCCATTCTATCAAAAGCAAATCCCGCGCCTAAAGCCACAGAGATATTTCGTCGATCATTTAGCGGCATGTCTCTAAGAAACCCAAACTGGATTCCTCCAGATACTCCCTCCGTATTAATAGCATCGGGAACGCTAGAAATGAGATTATAAGTAACCCCAACATACACTTGATCCTCTCTATAATGAGGATCTCCAGCCGGATTTGGGATACTGTCCTGTGCAACCAAAGGAGTAACAAACGAGAGAGAAATAAAAACGATAAACTGGCGTAACGTCATAGCATAAAGATAGGAATTCTATAAAACAAAAAACGCCTTGAGTTATCAAGGCGTTCTATCGATAAGCAATTAGCTTAATTTTCTATTTGATTACCTGGTGAAGTAATATAGATGATTTTATACATCTGCAGTTCACGCAATTCTTGTTTGATATCTGTCACCAAACCAGTATTAGTATCTTCATCCACTTTCAAGGCCACCATTACCTTACTTTGGAGCTCAGGGCGTAATTTAGACCTAAGTTCTGTAAGTGCTGGACTTAACTGCGTGATGTCTGTGTATTTGTCTCCAATCTGGATCTTTCCTTCTTTACCATATTTATCTTGGTACCTCGGACTTGGCTTTCCAGCGTATACAAATACTGATCGATCCTTCTTTAGTTTTTCTACTTGATCTCCTTTAGGTATTTTTTGTTGCACCAAGAGATTATCTTCTCTCAATACCGTTACCACCATAAAGAAGAATAAAAGCATAAATACAATATCTGGAAGCGACGCCGTATTCACCGCAGGGATTTCTCCCCCTTTTTTCTTTTTAAATTTTGACATACGTTACAATTTTAAGATCCCGATTTTTTAGGCTCGGCTTCAGATAGTTTTAACGGAATTAATTTTTGAATGTTTTGAAGTTTTTCTTCAATATCATCAGCTCTAGAGCCAGTGATATCTCCATCGTCAATTCCTTTTTTCATTACAGTAAAATCCCATCCGTACAGACGTTGAGATTCTCTGTTTCTAAGAAAGTTATACGCAGCTACCAATTCATTTTGAACTGCGATATACATCTTATACGAGGTCTTTCTATCATTTTGGACAGATATTACCGCTTTATCAGGGTTGTCTGATGAATCCGGCAAACGCTTTCCTTTACAATAGTTACAATGCTCTGGAGAACCCGCAGGCGCACCTCCATTATCAATAAAATCGATTGCAGCTTGACGTAAATCTTTCAAGTCCATTAAATCATCTTCCACTAGCAATTGATCATCTCTATTAACATTTACAATAAAGAGATTCTTTTGCTTTATGATTGGAGGATTTTCGATTTCTTCTATAGGAGGCAACTGTCTGGCGATCCCTTTATCCTTCTCAATGGTAGTAGTTACCAAGAAAAAGATAAGTAATAGGAACGCTATGTCTGCCATAGATCCTGCATTTACTTCGGGTGTTGCTCTTCTAGCCATTATTTACCTGTTAATTTTTTAACTCCGCTTAGTACCATAGCACCAACTGCTGCTATTGCAAGGATATAGAACATATGTAATCCTGTTCCTACCCATTTTGATGCACTTTCAGTCACTGGCTCATTGTCTACTAACGGTAAACCATCAAGACTACTCGATGAAAGCGCATAAGAAATTACCAAGATTACAAGAAACGCCCCTACGGACATTAATGTCTTCTTTATA
The DNA here is from genome assembly GCA_022601215.1 of Bacteroidota bacterium. GTDB lineage: Bacteria > Bacteroidota > Bacteroidia > Flavobacteriales > Flavobacteriaceae > Aureisphaera. Next base: position 1,421 of record JAHZIZ010000223.1, on the reverse strand, counting down.
TTTCCTGCAAATATTCCTTTCAGTACAAAGACCAAAACAAATAATACAATAATCGCCAACACGATATATCCTACGTACATGAGCGCATCTACGCCCTCTCCAGTAGCTTTCACGGCCTCATCCCCTTTTGCTACAAGCATGATCCAAAAAATCAAACCAGCAATACCGAGAATAGCCGCTACTATTTTTAATATTTTATGTAAACCCATTATATATGTGTTTTTAGATTATTTTTTGTTTTTGTAGTCTACCAACATATCAATTAATGTGATAGATGCATCTTCCATGCTGTTCACAATACTATCAATCTTAGAGATAATATAATTGTAAAAGATTTGAAGAATAATAGCCACGATCAATCCAAATACAGTTGTCAATAGGGCTACTTTAATACCTCCAGCTACTAAAGATGGGTTCATATCTCCAGCCGACTGAATCTTATCGAATGCCTGAATCATACCAATTACAGTACCCATGAAACCAAGCATTGGCGCAAGTGCGATAAATAAAGAAACCCAAGAAACGTTTTTCTCTAATTGTCCCATTTGAACTCCACCATAAGATACGACGGCCTTTTCAGCAGCATCAATACTCTCGGAAGCTCTATCTAATCCTTGGTAGTAAATAGAAGCAACAGGACCTTTTGTATTTCTACATACCTCCTTGGCAGCTTCAATTCCACCACTATTCAGAGCATCTTCAACATTATTAGCTAATTTCTGAGTGTTGGTAGTAGAAAGGTTTAAGTAAATAATTCTTTCAATAGCAATAGCTAAACCTAGAATTAAACATAATAGTACAATCCCCATAAAACCTGGACCACCTTCAATAAAACGTTGTTTTAGTTTTTGATGGAATCCTACAGGTTCTGCTTCAGCAGATCCGCCGTCTTCATCTTGGATTATAGTTACTGTTGTTGCCGTCACTAAAGTTTGTGCATTAGTAGGCATGGTTTGAGCAGCAGTTGCATTTGCGTTTGTTGTACCCGCAAAAATCATAGCTGCAATTGCTAGAATAGAAAATAATTTTTTCATTGCTATCGACTTAAAGTTTGTTTTTAGTTAAAGGTTTAAAGATATAAAAATAATTACTTATTGAACAATTATTCTAAGAATGCTGAGGACATTCTCACAATTCTTTTTCAAAAGTATAGGTTATGTACTTAAATTATAATTTTTTACGAAAAAACAGCTTTTTTACTCCTCTTCGTTTATAAACGCCTTCCTTATTAATAATAGCGTCTTGCTTCTCACATAATGAAACTCTTACTCCCGTATAGAGGAAGTATACTACTTAAACTATATGATCCCAAAAAACTATGCTGGCAATGAACTTAAGGTGCTTCGCACCTCATAGTTACTCGTTCAAAAATGCACTGAAGCAAGCTTCGACGCATTCTTAACATTGGATTACATCCTCGT
>JAHZIZ010000222.1 GCA_022601215.1 Bacteroidota bacterium | reverse complement strand
GCTGTTCTCGTTACTCATAACATTAATAAGATTTAGGTTTGTGGGACAAATGTAGTGAATGACCAAAATAAGGAAAGTTTAGGAAATGGTAAAAAATATTAAATTATGTTAAATATCTTATTTCCAAAGGTTTGCAACGGATGCAAAACCGCACTATTACAGGCCGAACGGATTATTTGCGCTAAATGTCGACACAACCTTCCTTTGGCCTGTCATCATAGAACGGGCAACCCCTCTATGAAACAGATTTTCTATGGTAGATTCCCCGTAAAGCAAGCTACAGCGCTAATTCAATTCCAAAAAAAGGGGATTACCCAAGAGATTCTACACAATTTAAAATATAGAGGTCAGAAGGAGATTTCGAGTTTTTTTGGCGCCTGGCTTGGCGCGGAACTATCCGAAATCGAAGCATACAAAGAAATCGATATGGTTATTCCTGTTCCCTTACATAAACAGAGATTGAAAAAACGGGGATACAATCAGGTAAGTGGATTTGGAAAAGAAATAGCAAAAGCTCTACATGTGCCATTTAGAGAAGACATTTTACTAAAAGTTTCTAAAACAAATTCACAAGTATTCAAGAAACGCCTTACTCGTTTTGACAAAGAGCAAGTATTCACCGTAAAAGATCCATATCAAATTGCAAATCAACATCTTCTATTGGTTGACGACATAGTAACCACTGGCGCCACTTTAGAACAATGCGCCCAAGAGTTAGGCAGTGATACAAATACCAGTATAAGCATCGCTACTATTGCTATTGCCTAATTTTTTATCTTCTCTTTCCCTAAAATCGTCTTAAATACTTACTGTAACAGAGACATCACAAAAAAATCTTATTACTTTTGCTCGGATGAATACTACGCTACGTAATTTTTTCGTTGTTTTTCTTGCCCTATTCCTTTTTTCCAATTGTGCTAAAAAAGGAAGCCCTACTGGAGGTCCTAAGGATACTATTCCTCCACTCATCATAAAAAGCAACCCTGAAAATTTTACAACCCAATTTACAGGAGACGAGATTCGCATTTTTTTTGATGAATATATTAAACTGAAAGACCTTCAGAAAAACTTAATCATCTCCCCTCCATTAAAGTACCAACCAGTAATAACGCCCCTAAGCACCTCAAAAGTACTGAAGATTAAAATTCTTGACACCTTAAAAGAGAATACTACCTACTCCTTTAACTTTGGAAAGAGTATTGTAGATAACAATGAAGAAAATGCCTTTGATTACTTCACATATATCTTCTCAACTGGAACTTACATTGATAGTCTCAAACTCTCGGGATCGGTAAAAGACGCTTTGCTTTTATCTCCTGAAGAAGCAGTGACAATAGGACTTTATGAGCTTAATGAGACATTTACTGATTCCATTGTATATCAGGAAAAGCCCACTTATGTGGCAGTGACTAAGGATAGTACTTATCAATTCCAGCTGAATTATCTCAAAGAAGGTAATTACAAACTCATTGCACTGCAAGAAAGCAATAGTGATTATATTTTCCAACCAAGAAAAGACAAAATTGGGTATCTAGAACAAGCTATTACAATTCCAACTGATAGTAGTTATACTCTTAGCCTCTTCAAAGAAGCGCTCCCATATAAAATTGCTCGTCCCAGTCATTTGAGTAAAAACAAAATACAGTTTGGGTATGAAGGAAACGCAGACTCCTTAACGCTTTCTCCAATATTCTCAACACCTGAAGGATATGCCTCAACACAGTTTAGAGATCGCAACAGTGACTCTATTTATTATTTTTTCAAACCAGAATTTGATTTAGAACAAACAGACACGCTTCATTTCTTAGCAAAGAACATGAATCAAAAAGACACACTTATCGTTAAGCTTCGTGACCTATATGCGGATTCTCTGAAAGTAAATAAATTAAGTGCCAATACCCTTAGCCCTAAGGATACTGTACAAATACTAGGAAATAATCCGCTCACCGCTATTGATGTCGAAAAAATAACCGTCTTAGACAAGGACTCATTGCAGATTGCAGTGTCAACGTATCTTGACACAAAGAAAAACATTGCTTCTATTCTTTTTAACATAACGGACGAACAAGAATATCGAGTACGTATTTTACCAGAAGCTATTAGCGACTTTTTTGAAAACAAATTCATGGATACCTTGAGCTATCGTTTTAATACGAAGGCCGTTTCCGATTACGGGACCATTACCTTCAGCTTACAGAACGCTAAAGAGTTTCCGTTAATCGTACAATTGGTGGACGAAAAGTTTAAACTCATTGACAGCAATTATCTCACTGAAAATTCCCCATCTTACTTTGATTATTTGAATCCCGGGAAGTACTATATACGATTGATATACGATACCAATCAAAATGGTCGCTGGGATACTGGAGACTATCTTAAAAAACAACAACCAGAAAAAGTGATCTATTACCCTACTTTCATAGAAGTACGGGCCAATTGGGACTTGCCAGAAACTTTTATTCTAGACTAAATGCATCTTGATCTTGTAAAAACTGAAGGTATCTTCGGTTCTTGCGAATATGGTCTTTATTTAAGATGATGGTATCAACAAATTCTTTTTCAAAATCTTTGGTAGATACCTGTTCTCCTAGAACATCATAAACAGCACTATGTCCTGTATACTCATGCCCATTACCATCAAGTCCAACCCTATTAACGCCAATACAATAACTCATATTTTCGATAGCACGCGCTTTTAGCAGAGCATCCCAAGCAGCAATCCGTTTATTAGGCCAATTGGCAGTATATAAAAGAACATCATAGTCGACTGTATTACGAGCCCATACTGGAAAACGTAAATCATAACAAATTAAAGGACATAATTTCCAGCCTTTATATAAAACCATAATTCTATCGTCTCCAGCCGTATATGTCTTGTGCTCTCCAGCCAAAGTAAACGTATGACGTTTATCGTAAGTAGTATAATCCCCATTTGGAAACACAAAAAACAACCTATTATAATAGTGTCCATTTTCGGAAATAATAACACTGCCTGTTACGGCAAGATTATAAATCGTTGCCATTTGTTGCATCCAGAGAACAGTGGGGCCATCCATAGTTTCGGCAAGAGACACGGCATTCATTGTAAAACCCGTTGTAAACATTTCTGGTAACACTAGAACATCTGTAGGCCCTTTTAACTTATCAATAATCTCTGTAAACTGAGCTCTATTTGCTATCGGATTTTCCCAATGCAAATGTGATTGAACTATAGTGATGGAGAGTTTTTCTTTCAAGTGAGTCTATTTAATAAATCAACAACAACAGCATTCTTCTGCATCTGTGCATGAGAGATTGCTGTATTTCCTCGGTCATCCTTTAAATTCACATCAGCACCATTGTTTAACAACAATGAAATCATATCTACGCGATTGAAGGTAACTGCAAAAATAAGAGCAGTCGAACCATTAAAATTTGCCAAATTT
>JAHZIZ010000221.1 GCA_022601215.1 Bacteroidota bacterium | reverse complement strand
GGCATTATGGCCCATATCGATGCAGGGAAAACAACAACGACAGAACGTGTGCTTTATTATACAGGTGTATCACATAAGATAGGCGAAGTTCATGATGGTGCTGCAGAGATGGATTGGATGGAACAAGAAAAAGAGCGAGGAATCACCATTACTTCTGCTGCTACAACTTGTTTTTGGGCAGACCACAGAATAAATATTATTGACACGCCTGGGCACGTTGATTTTACAGTTGAAGTAGAGAGGTCGCTTCGAGTCCTTGATTCAGCAGTGGGAGTTTTCTGTGGGGTGGCTGGGGTTCAGCCTCAGTCGGAAACAGTTTGGCGACAAGCTAATAAATATCAAGTTCCTAGAATGATTTTTGTTAATAAAATGGATCGCACTGGAGCTGATTTTTTTTACGTGCTAAAATCCATCAAAGATAGGTTAGGAGCTAATGCAGTGCCAGTCGGCATTCCCATTGGGGTTGAAGACAAATTAGAAGGAGTTCTTGATCTAGTCATGATGAAAGAAATCATCAACATCAATGAAAATGGATTAGATATAGAAACTAGAGATATTCGAGATGATTTAAAGGAAATGGCAAATGAGTATCATGGGAAACTCATTGAATCTTTAGCTGATTTTGACGATGAGTTAATGGAGATGTTTTTGGATGGAAAAGATGTTTCTCAGGAGAAAATCAAGTCCGCCATTAGGAGTGCTACTCTTTCGGGCAAATTTTTCCCGGTATATGGTGGGTCAGCTTTTAAAAATAGAGGCATTCAAGCATTGCTTAACGCAGTTGTGGACTATCTTCATTCTCCAATTGAAAAACCACCGGTTAGGGGTTTTAAAATAGAAGAAAAAGAAGTTGAAATCGAGAGAAAAGCTTCAGATGATGAGCCTTTCTCTGGGCTCGCTTTTAAAATAATGACCGACCCTTTTGTTGGTCGACTCAGTTTTGTTCGAATCTACTCTGGAAAATTAGAAAAAGGCTCTTATGTCCTCAATGCTAATACCGGTAAAAAAGAACGGATAGGTCGGCTTTTACAGATGCATGCAAATAATAGAGAAGCTATTGATATTGCTTATTGCGGCGACATTGTTGCCTGCGTAGGACTCAATTCAACCACTGGGGACACGATTTGTGATGAAAAAAACCCCTTGTTATTAGAGTCGATGACTTTTCCTGATCCAGTTATTAGTGTGGCTATTGAACCTAAAACTAAAGTAGATCAAGAAAAAATGGGGGTTGCCTTAGGTAAGTTAGCTGAAGAAGATCCGACTTTTAAAGTAAAAACAGATGAAGAAACTTCTCAGGTGATTATTTCTGGCATGGGTGAGCTACATTTAGAAATTATTGTTGATCGCCTAAAACGAGAATTTAAAGTAGAAGCAGGTGTTGGTAAGCCTCAAGTCGCTTACCGAGAAGCTATTAAAAAACCAGTTAAAAATGTAGAATCAAAATACATTAAGCAATCTGGAGGTCGAGGACAGTATGGACATGTTGTTTGCGATTTTGAACCAGGCGAACCTGGATCTGGCTTTGTTTTTGTGAACAGTATTAAGGGTGGAAAAGTGCCCAAAGAATTTATTGGTCCCACCGAACAAGGAATAAAAGAAGCGATGCAAACGGGTGTATTAGCTAGCTACCCACTGTTGGATTTGAAAGTCACTCTAAAGGATGGCTCTTTCCACGATGTGGATTCTAGTGAGATGGCTTTTAAAATCGCTGGCTCCATGTGCTTTAAAGAAGGCACAAAAAAAGCTAGTCCTTGTATATTAGAGCCTATTTTTAGTGTGGAAGTTGAATGTCCCGAAGCGAACATGGGTGATGTTATCGGAGACTTAAATTCTAGACGAGGACGGGTTCTTGGCATGGAAGATAAAGCTGGTGGAAAACTGGTGAAAGCAGAAGTGCCGCTTGGAGCAATGTTTGGTTATTCAACGGATCTTAGGTCTAAAACCCAAGGTCGAGCAACTTATAGTATGGAATTTCATAATTATATGGAAGTGCCTAAAACACTTTCTGATGAAATAATTAAAAAATCGATAGGATCATGATAATATTAGATATTAATTTAGGAGAAATTAAATGGCAAAAGAAAAATTTGTAAGAGATAAAACACACGTCAACGTAGGAACCATTGGTCACGTTGACCACGGCAAAACAACCTTGACGACAGCAATATGTGCTTATAGTGCTGCTAAAGGAATGGCGCAAGCAAAAAAGTTTGATGAAATTGATAATGCTCCGGAAGAGAAAGAAAGAGGCATTACGATTAACACCACGCATGTAGAGTATTCCACTGATAAACGGCATTACGCTCACGTAGATTGCCCGGGTCATGCTGATTATATTAAAAATATGATCACTGGTGCGGCTCAAATGGATGGCGCTATTTTGGTTATTGCGGCTACAGATGGCCCTATGGCTCAAACTAGAGAGCACATTTTATTAGCTAAACAAGTGAATGTTCCCAACATGGTTGTTTTTTTAAATAAAATTGATCAAGTTGATGACCCAGATTTAATTGAGTTGGTGGAAGAAGAAGTTAGAGAGCTACTCAGTGAAAAAGGATTCAAAGGAGATGAAATTCCTATTATAAAGGGATCAGCACTTAAAGCTTTGGAAGCAGTTAATGGCGGAAACGTTGAATCTGACGATGCTAAATGCATTATAGAACTATTGGATAAACTTGACAATTATTTCCCAGACCCAGTTCGAGAAATAGAAAAAGATTTGTTACTACCAATAGAAGATGTCTTTACTATTTCTGGTCGTGGAACTGTTGTTACCGGTAGAATAGAGCAAGGTATTTGTAAAGTAGGTGATAAAATCGAAATTGTGGGGATTAGAGATACAAAAGAAACAACTGTAACTGGTGTTGAAATGTTTCGTAAAGAAATGGATGAAGGTCAAGCTGGTGATAATGTTGGTATTCTTGTCCGAGGCATTGAAAGAGATGATGTTCAACGTGGTCAGATTATCTGCAAGCCAGGGTCTATCACTCCTCATAAAAAATTTAAAGCTGAGATTTACGTTCTAAAAAAAGAAGAAGGTGGTCGACACACTCCTTTCTTTAATAATTATCGACCTCAGTTTTACTTTAGAACAACAGATATCACTGGCAGTATCCAATTAGCCGAAGGCACAGAAATGATTATGCCGGGTGATAACACAACTATTAGCGTTGAACTCATTAATACCATAGCTATGGAAAGCGGAGTTAACTTTGCTATTCGAGAGGGTGGTAAAACAGTAGGCGCTGGTGTGGTCACAGAGATCATTGAATAAAAAAATAGGATTTAGGTAGGTATTATGGCGGGACAAAGAGTTCGGATTAAACTTAAGTCGTTTGACAACAAGACAATAGATATGGCAACGCAGACAATAGTCGAAACGGCTAAAAGAAGTGGGGCCAAAGTTTCTGGGCCGATTCCGCTTCCTACTAAAATTCGCAAATTCACTGTCAATCGTTCTGTTCATGTGAATATAACTTCTCGTGAACAATTCGAAATGCGAATTTATAAAAGATTGATAGATATTTACGATACCACAACTGAAACAATGAATTCGTTAATGAACATTGAATTAGCTGCTGGTGTTGATATTCAGATAAAACAATAGGTTTAAACATGGTTGGAATTCTTGGCACTAAAATAGGAATGACTCGCATTTACGATGATAAGGGCAATGTTGTTCCCGTTACGGTGATCAAACCTTTTGAAAGCAAAATCCTTGAAGTTAAATCTGTTGATAAAGCAGGTT
>JAHZIZ010000220.1 GCA_022601215.1 Bacteroidota bacterium | reverse complement strand
GATCAATGGGATATGAGGTACGATGATTTTAAATATGTTCCTGTTTTATTACCACCAAAGGACGAACAAAAAGCCATTGCCGATTATCTGGACGCCAAAACCGCCAAAATTGACACCATTATTGAAACCATAAACACTCAAATAGAAAACCTCAAAGAGCTATGTAAAACCCTCATTAACGATGTCGTAACAGGACAAATAAAGGTGATCTAGGAATGAATGAACTCCACTTGCAAGATAAGTTTTTAGTGCCGTTCATGCGTGATGGATTAGGCTATCGGGAAGTTAAAGCCAATACTGTTAGCAACTCTTTGGTGATAGAAGAAGACCTCCAAGAATTTATTTCTACATCCACCCTGAACAAGAAACCTTATGGGGTGTTGCTTAAAAAATACGGGGGCAACGAAAAGAAACTATTAGAAGACTTGATTGAGCTTATTCAGGAGCGAAGCGGGTCTAACCGCAATATGGCATTGTTCCTCAATACCAATAAATCTGTGACCTTGCACGGGGTTAAATTGCATTTATTTTATACGGGCGATAGTGTTATTCATGATGATGCCCTATTCGATCAAAATATCTTTTCCGTTGTTCAAGAGCTTCCCTATAAGTACAAATATGAAGGCAAACAGATTTTTTCTTTTCGTCCTGATCTATGCTTCTTCGTCAATGGTATTTATCTAGGCTACAGCGAACTTAAATCCAATTACAACAACCAGAATGCCCGTAAAAATGGGCGTGGAAAAGTCATTAAAGATTACTTTGAGGCGGTTAAAACTTACTATGAGCATATTGACTGTAACGCCATGCTCAGCGAAAAAGACAAGGAATTTTACCGCCGAGATTTTCTTAAAATCTTTGAAAAAGCCATCCACATCACCACCACGGATATTAAAGATACCTATGTGATTCGCACGGTTTCAGATTTCTTTGAGGATATTTTAGAAACCTGTCGGCAGGGGAAGTTTGATCGTGAAGACTACAACAAACGTGTCACCAAAATTTTTAAGCCCTATCCGCTGTTAAATCTTGATGCAGATAAAAAAGACAAATTCAAAGAATTGTTCACGGCGCACTATGGCAAGAATTTCATAGAAAAAGAAATTCTCTATTACAACTTTATTGAACGGGATGTGAAACACGTTAAAGGCGTAAAAGAACTTAAAGACGAAAAAGGCACTTTGATATCCCCTCGCCCAAAACAAAAATTTGGCACGGATAAAATCATAGCCAAGATTGATGAATTCTTGGAACATGAAGGCGAAGATGATTATTTCATCGCTCTTTTGGAAAAACAACTGGCAGGGGTTTCCACGGCTAAGAAGCAGGAATTAATCGAAAAACGGAAAGCCTATGCCAATAACAAGACTGTTTATTCTTTGCTCATGCAATATGCGGCAGGGTTTGGAAAATCCAATATTATCGGCTGGTCTGCCCTGCAATTAAAAGATATGCGCCGTGATGGTCATTATGTGTATGACAAAATTATGATTGTCGTGGATCGGTTGCAACTGCGAAGCCAGATAGATTCCTTGATGCTCAATATGAACATCGACAAGCGCATGTATGTTGAAGCACATAACAAAAAAACATTTCAAGAGGCTCTTAAATCCGATACTCGTATTGTCATTGTCAATTTGCAAAAATTTGGTTCTGCTCGGGAGATGATGGATAAGGATGTATTGGAAAAACTGGCAAAATTACGCATCGTATTCTTGATTGATGAAATACACCGCTCGAATAGCGGGGAGCAACATGATGAAATGCTCAATGTCTTCGATGAGTTGCAATCCGCCTTTGACCAAGACAAAACCTATAAGAAAACTCGCACCAAGAAAAATCTGATTATCGGTTTTACAGCCACACCAGATGATAATGCTTTGTCTCGTTTTGGCGAATATAGCGGGTATGCAGAAGGGGAAAAACTCTGGATTCCCTTTGACTCCTACACCATGAAAGAAGCCATTGAAGATGGCTTTATTCTCAACCCTCTTAAAAATATTGTGCCTGTCGCCTCGAAAATGCTGTTTGCTCAACCTGAAAATAAGTTGGAAGGGTTTACACAGAAAGAGTACAAAGACGCCCAAAAGAAGCAGATATACGAAGACACAGAGCGTATTGATGCGATTGCAAAATATGTGGCGGATTTGCTGGTTAAAGATGTCTATCGGCAAATAAGGGGAACAGGGAAAGCTATGTTAGCCGTCCATTCCATTAAATCAGCCATTGCTTATAAGCAAGCCGTCACTCGCCATTTTGATAATTTTGTTAAGCACGCTAAATACGAGAAATATGCACAAGCCCCGATCTATATCGTTTATTCAGACAGTCAGGATGAACAGAGTGCGAGAGGGCTAAATGGTGGGTTGTCTGAAGAAAAGGTACTGGAAAGCTTTGCGCTGAAAAAAAATGGCTTAATTATTGTCGTTGCCAAGCTTCAAACGGGCTTTGATGAACGGAAACTACATACTCTATTTCTGGATAAAGAAATTAAGGGGATCAGTGCCATTCAAACCATTTCCCGTGTTAATCGCACGACCAAATATAAGAATGATTGCAAGATTATTGATTTTTCATACGACAATGTGAATGTCCAAAATATCAAGGATGCGTTTGAGCATTTCTCTGATGTGGTGGTGAGTGACTTTGATCCTTTCAGTGATAAACGGGTTTTGGACTTATTACTGACAGAGTTAAAAAAATCTGAAATTTATCAGAAGTTTTTTGATTTATTCATGGCTATTTACAAGGATTCTGATCGGCGGGATGAACCAGAAAGCTATCTGGATATAGAAGACAGTATTGAAAAATTTATTGATGCGAACCCCAAAAGAACCGCAGACACGAAAGCAAAAACGGCACAATATTTTACGATCCTCAATCGTATTGAATATGTGGTCGATCTCGAGCCAAAATTTAGTGAGCCAAGCTTCTTGTTTTTCTTGCGGAAGTTCAACACCATTTACAACATGCTCCATCGTAGTGACGATGTGAAAGACCCAATTGAAGTTTATTTTGATAACCAGATCGGGATTATTGAGGTGGAAACCAAAGACCCAGAAAAGAAGAAAAAGAAAAAAATTAAAGTTGCGACAGGGGGGGAAGACGGAGAACCCTATCAATTTGATATTTTAAAAATCATTGAAGCCCGAAATGAAAAGGAAGCAATCGTAGGCACGTTAATTAAAGAGTTTGAGGGGAAAATTCAGGATTTATTTGATTTTGTTAGGTCACAAGAAGACGGAAAACGCCTGATTGTGAAGATTAAATCTCATGTTTCAGAAGATGAAATATACGATGATTTTTCCAAGCTATATCGGCGTTATAAAGCGTTGAACCGTAAAAAAGTAGGTAATTATTTCTTTAAAGAAATTGAAGATTTAGTTGATAAGCTTTGTGCCGACTTTGAGGCTACAGTTACCAATATTCCTGAAGATTAACCTGCAAATTGTTGTTTGGTGAGTTGGTGTGGAAAGATGATGTTAATATTGGTGTAAGGAATACTATCCGAGGTTTTTTATGCCCCCAAGATAGCGGTAAATACTCGCTTTGGAAAGCCCGTATTCTTTCATCAAATCTTTGATGAGAATCCCCTGCCCTCTTTTTTCCCTTAATTGTTGAACATCATTTTCAGATAATTGTTTTTTTCTCCCAAAACAAACCCCTCGTTGTTTTGCTTTCTGAACGCCTTCCATTTGTCGCTCAG
>JAHZIZ010000219.1 GCA_022601215.1 Bacteroidota bacterium | reverse complement strand
ATTCTTCCAATGTTGGGGTACTATGCCAAAGATGATGTGGAATTTGTTGATCAATTTAAGCCTCAAGCCGAAGAAGTATTGCTCGATAAGATTTTGAAAGAAGAAGCTGGCGAAGGAATATTAGTGCTAGAAGACTTCAAGGAAACAGTGACTCGGGCGGAAAGAATTACTCAATCGGAAATCAATTTAGAATCCGAAACTTTGGCTAAATCAGCAAGTTCAGGGGTGTTAGGGGCGATCAAATCATTGCCAAGAGCCTTGGCAAATATTAATTGGCTTGAACTTCTTTTAGCAGCAGCTACCATCCTTATAATTTTTGGTTTCAAAAGAATTACAACAGCAGTACCTAGTACTTTAGTTGCGTTGTTGGCTGTTTCTGGAGTCGCATATGGCTTTGGATTGGATTATCGACCTATTGAAGAAATTCCAAGCGGTTTTCCCGCACTGCAATACGAAATTTTCACCAATTTTAAGTTTGGACAAATTGCGCCTTATGTAATTACGGCCCTAACACTTGCCTTCCTAGGAGCCATTGACTCCTTATTGACATCTATTGTAGCCGATAATATGACGAAGACTAAACATAAGCCTAATCGGGAACTAATAGGTCAAGGAATAGGTAATGGTATAGCAGCGTTATTTGGAGGTATTCCTGGCGCCGGTGCAACCATTAGGACTGTAGTAAATATTAACTCTGGGGGAACAAATAAACTTTCTGGGATGGTTGCGGCTATTTTATTGCTTGTTATTTTGTTGGCCTTAGGTCCAGTGGCTTCACAAATACCAGCAGCAGTGCTTGCAGGGATTCTTATTACCGTTGGAATTGGTGTGATGGATTATAAGGGGCTAAAGGCAATTCCAAATATGCCTGGTTCCGAAGTCTTTATTATGCTAGTCGTACTTGTGTTATCAGTATTTTGGAATTTAGTGTTTGCGGTTGGAATTGGATTAGTGTTAGCAGCACTTGTTTTTATGAAAAAAATTGGAGATGCCTCAGCCAAGCGATCTAAACTAGTGCCCTTAGGAATAGCAGACGAATTGCAACAGCCATGGGCAGATGAAGTTAACTTTCCAAAAAATTTAAAAGAAGAAGTTTTTATTAAGCGATTGGACGGACCTTTATTTTTCGGAAATACTAGTGACTTCCAAGAATTGGCTAAGGGAATACCTGATACTGCCTCTCATGTTATTATTAGGATGGGAAAAGTAGATTATATTGATCAATCAGGACTATATGCCCTGGAAGACGCACTCATGAGATTTAGTCAAGCAGGCATTGAAGTTCATTTTGTGAATGTTCAGAGACAGCCTATGGTCATGATGGAAAATATCGATATTGTCCCAGATCTTGTGCCTCTGGAGCATATTTTTGATAACTTTCAAGGTGCTATGGAATGGATAAAATCCAACGTTGAAGACACCGTATCCTAATTATTATACTTAGGAATTATTCTGTAGCTTCCGAAGGAGTTTCTTGGTTTTCAGGAATTTCTTCGGAAGTTTCACTTTTAAACTGAGCCATTACCGTTGGAATAACAATAGGTGCTAGTGAAGCGACAGGAGTATAGAGAACGGAATTGTTTTTCTTTTCTTCAGAAATTACGTACCCCGTTAAATTATTGCTATTAAAAAACATGAATAAAACGCTAATAATAAAAGCGTATTGTAAAAGAGTAAAAACACCACCTAGCAATTTATTAATGATACCTAATGCTGCGAAATCGGCTATTTTTGTCAGGAACTTTCCAGCCATATTAATAATGATTACTATGATTAAAAAGGTCACGGCAAAAGAAGCTAGTTTGGTAAGTTGATCACTCCAATCGAACCAACGTGATATGTAAGCTCCTGCAAAGTCTGAGAAGTAGATAGCGCCAAAGACCCCGGCGATAAGACCAATTAAAGAGGCTAAAGCCACAAATAATCCTTTTTTAAACCCAGAATAAAAGGCGAGCAAAAGAATAATTCCTAAAATAATATCTACGGTATTCATAAGCGCTGAATTAATTTCCATAAAGATAACGTTTCTTGGCAAAGCGATATTTTAAAATGATCGGATTACTATTTTCAAACCATTGATAATCCCGTTACCTTTGTAGCTTAACTAAATAAATGGCTAGAGACGAACAATTAAAAGAACGCTGGAATGGAGTAGTATCCTTTTTAAGTGAACGCTTTGCCGATGGAGATGCACTGGATTTAGATGCTATTATATATTTGGTAGGCTTACAGGAATTAGGACAATTACATCGGAAATTTAAAAAAGACGAAAAAGTTAATTTGATGCATATTGCAATATGCCGACTACTAGAACCTTTCGGATATTATGAGTTTGATTATTTTGACGATGAAGGCTGGCCACATTACAAAGTTTTGGAACAATTACCCTCATTGAAAGCTGGAGAGCAAAGTATATTGATGAAAGAGGCCATTGTTCAGTATTTTTTGGAGAAAAAAGTCATCTCTTAATTCGGTTAAATTCAGTAATTTTGTCCACCACGATAGGTGTATGCTATGATAGATAAGATTAAAGAACATATTGCAGAGGTTGAAGCTTTTAAGGCAAAGACAAAAGAAGATGTAGAAAATTTCCGAATCAAGTATTTAGGAAAGAAAGGATTGCTCAACGATTTTTTTGCCGAATTCAAAAATGTAGCAAATGATCAAAAAAAGGAGTTTGGACAAACCATAAATGCTTTAAAAAAAGCTGCAGAGGATAAGGTTAATGGATTGAAAGAGTCCCTCGATAATAAGGAGGATTCAGCAGGGGTATATGGAGATCTTTCTCGTCCTGGACAGCCAATCGAATTGGGTTCTCGTCATCCTATATCTATTGTTAAAAATAGAATTACCGAGATTTTTTCTCGTATTGGGTTTAATGTTTCTGAAGGACCTGAAATTGAAGATGATTGGCATAATTTCACGGCCCTAAACCTGCCCGAATACCATCCGGCTCGTGACATGCAGGATACGTTTTTTATCCAAACTGATCCCGATATTCTATTACGGACCCATACGTCATCGGTACAGGTGCGTTATATGGAAAACAATAAGCCTCCAATTAGAACAATATCTCCTGGTAGAGTCTATAGGAATGAAGCTATTTCTGCCCGGTCCCACTGTTTTTTTCATCAAGTAGAAGGATTGTATGTGGACAAGGGTGTTAGTTTTGCAGATTTAAAACAAACCCTTCAGTATTTCACTACCGAAATGTTTGGGAAGTCGAAGATTCGTTTGCGCCCCTCTTATTTTCCATTTACAGAGCCTAGCGCCGAAGTGGATGTGTATTGGGGGTTAGAAACAGAAACGGATTATAAAATGACTAAGGGTACTGGTTGGTTGGAAATAATGGGCTGCGGGATGGTAGATCCGAATGTTCTTGAAAACTGCGGAATTGATTCTTCTGAGTACTCTGGTTTTGCCTTTGGAATGGGAATAGATCGTATTGCGTTGTTACTACACCAAATTCCAGATATTCGAATGTTTAGTGAGAACGACATTCGTTTCTTAGAACAATTTAAGAGTACCCTTTAAAATAATTTCGGCTAGGCCATACTGTATATGCGAAAAGACATTATAATTCCTGAAGTTAAAGATGTTTATGTGGCAGCTGTTCGCGAATTCAATGAAGACTTTAATGTATTTGATTGGAATGCTTATATCATTAATGATGGTTCAGAACCTTTAGAAACAGTAATTATTGTGTCTCAAGGTTATAATGAGAAGCAGATGACAGCACCATTTAGGAAAACGATATCTTTACTCCCTGCTAAGGGCTATGCAAAAATTGAATTCTTAGAGGAAAGTATTTTTAAACTCGATAACTTCTTTACTATTACCTTTTTTAAAGGAGAAACACTTTACGATAAGCGGTTCGAGTTACCGGCTCATTCTATAATTGAGGATAATACGGTTGCCTTGCCTGTTATTTCGCATAAGGGAGTCTTAGCTCGATAATCGAATATTTTATTGTAGATGTAAAATAAAAAACCCGCTCCTTATGGAGC
Source organism: Bacteroidota bacterium (assembly GCA_022601215.1). GTDB lineage: Bacteria > Bacteroidota > Bacteroidia > Flavobacteriales > Flavobacteriaceae > Aureisphaera. The sequence continues at coordinate 199 of JAHZIZ010000219.1, read as the reverse complement.
GGGTTTCTTTTAATTTATGCTTAGGTGAATTACTACTCTTTTACAAGTCGCTTCACTGTGCTTGCATTCTCACTAGTGATTTGTACCATGTACACACCAGTTGCTAAACTAGAAACATCAATCAATTTCTCCTGTTGCATATCGCTAAGGTCGATCGTGTTGATTAATCTTCCGTTAGTATCGTAGATAGCAGCAGTTT
>JAHZIZ010000218.1 GCA_022601215.1 Bacteroidota bacterium | reverse complement strand
TCATAGGCTAAAACTATATTCTTCCATTGAGATGGGTGAATGTGAAATAACCCTTCTGTTAATTGTTCTTTAACCACATTAAAATGATCTCCACGCTGTCTATCTTCTAACTCCTCTCCAAAACAAAAAATGACCTCCATTTCATGCTCCAAAGCGGCACTCACCTTAGCAGCTAAGATCTCATTCGTTTCCCAAAAAAGAGAGCGTCTTTCGCTATGCCCTAAAATCACGGTATAAACACCTACACTTTTGAGCATATTGGCAGAAATCTCGCCAGTGAAAGCCCCATGAGACATCTGATGCATATTCTGCGCGATCACCTCAATAGGATAATCTTTAACGATATTAAAAGCATGATATAAATTAGTAAAGGTTGGTGCCACCATAACACTTACATCACTAGGGATGTCATGTTTTTTCAAATTTAGTAATAATGCATCTGTGGCGGATAAATCATTATTCATTTTCCAGTTACCGGCTACTATTTGTTTTCTCATGGTGGAATTTTGTTTTATAGGATTACGACAAAGTTAAGACAGTAGGCAAATTAATTTACAGATTACCTCAAATAATTAAAGAAAAGACAACCGAAAACGTTGTCAATCAATAGGTATCTTTAATCAACTTTCAAAGAAAATTTTCAACGCCTGATATATAAGTAGTCCAACAAATCCAATCAACGCTATATATTGTAGCTTTTTAAGGAGTGGATGCTTATTTTTTTCTTCTGAAATTGCATCTTCACGCTCCACCTCTTGAATAAATGTAATCGCGATTTCAGCATCCTTATGAGTCACAAAGAAAATTTCAGAAGCAGCACCACTTCCCTCATAATTTTCAATTGCACTGGTACGAAACAAGACACCCTCACTTTCTAATTTTTGTTTTAGAATCTGAGCAGGGAATGGGGTCGCTAACTGCCCTATTTGAAATGTACAATCTCTTAACAAAGGTTACTGATTTCTAATTTTAGGGTCTAACCAACCATAAATTAAATCAACAAAAATATTGATGAGGATAAACAGGCTTGCAATTACAATAACAGCTCCCATAATTACAGGTAAATCCAACGTGTTCAAGGCATCTACTATTTCCTTTCCTAAACCATTCCAACCAAAAATATATTCTACAAAAACTGCGCCAGCCAACATGGATGCAAACCAACCAGATACAGCTGTAACCACTGGATTTAAAGCGTTTTTAAGAGCGTGACGGCGAATAATAGTGGCAAAGGACAACCCTTTAGCCTTAGCGGTTCTAATATAATCCTGACTTAATACTTCCAATAAAGAGTTCCGCATCAGTTGACTCACAACGGCTAAAGGACGTATTCCCAAAACAATCGCTGGAAGAAGAAGGTTTTTCAACTGCACGTAACTTCCTTCTCCAAAATCATCAACTTCATACAGACTTCCTGTCATATTCAAGTGGGTATATTCATTTAAAACATATCCGAAAAGCCAAGCGAATATAATTGCACTAAAAAAAGAAGGTACGCTCATTCCAAAAGTACTCACAAGCTGGATGAGTTTATCTACCCAACGATCTCTGAATAACACAGAAACAATCCCTAATAGAACCCCTAGAAAAATCGCAATTAAAATTGCAGTTACAGCCAAAATGACTGTATTAGGCAACGTTTCTTGAATCACCGAACTAACCTTTTTGCCACTTTTTTGAAAGGACTCTCTCAGATAAGGCGATTTAAGAACTACTTTACTATTCCCAACAGAAAATAAGGAGATTGCATTATATTTCCCTGTAGATAAATACGTATAATCATCTACTTCAACACCATGAAATGAAAGTGGTGATAAATCATTTAAATAATAAAGGTATTGTTGAGACACGGGTTTGTCAAATCCATATTTCTTTTTAACGATGGCAAGTTGTTCTGCATTTTCATTTTGCCCCAGCATCATGCGAGCTGGATCTCCTGGTAGGATGGTAAAAAGTAAAAAGATAACGGTTACTACCCCTAAAAGAGTGAGAATTGCATAGCCCAACTTCTGAAATAGATACTGTACCAAATTTTACAAGTCTTTTAATAAATTTATGTAGTGAACATTTTCTTTCTCTAGTCGTTTTACATCATAAAGTGTATGGGCCCTATACTCAAAAGCTTCTCCAAACATCAATTTACCATATTCGTTAAGATCCGTTGTATACCCAATCTTCTGTCTTCTTGCCTCCACATTTTCAGGGTCGGCAACCGGCCATATAATTGGGATTTTATCACTATCAAAATTTATGTAATAACCTTGTGTACCATAAATCTGTTCCTTCCCTTGCCCCATTAAAAAACGATCTTCCATCATGGCAACGGCTTTGGAATCCAACTCTCCGCTCGCTGCTGCTTCCTTCATCAGAGGTAGGTATTCTGGAATCTTATTGGAATGTTGCACCACATACCATGCCGCCTGCTCTGTCTTTTTTCCAACCATGGATTTTCCAGGGTATCCGTATTCGGCAAAAACTTTTTCAACAAAAACTAAATTGGTACTATCAATTGCATTTTGCAATTTAAAATTGTCAAAATAGTCCTCATCCCTATATTTCTGATCCAGAACCATGATGCTATCCAATTGACGTTTCAGTTTAAAATTGAGTTTGGGAATGGCAGTTTCCAAAGTATCTAGTGAAATATCACCCACGTCATTCCAATGGACTTTCTGCATAACAGTACCTTTCTCAAGCACCAGTACTCCTGGGTTACTTCTAACTATTGTTTTAAGTGTAGTCATGTCACAGAAATAAAAATCGAAATTAAGTCCATGTCGTTTGGCCAAAGCCTCTGTTTCTTCAGTACTAGAGGCAGACATTCCTATAACCGTATATCCTTTTTTTAAAGCCTCGTCTGTAACTGACTTAATATTTAGATAACCTGGATGTTCCGTAACGTCCAAATTATAGGCAATCACCATTACTAAATGCTCTTCTTCCAGGAGAGCCTCCGTAAAGTCTTCTCCATCCCGCTCCATACTAAAATCATGAATTGGCGGCTCATAGGGTTCTCTCAAAAACTCAGTCTCTACTCCTACTCTGGTGCCTCCTTCTGGTTTTGGATCTTGCCCCGTTGTATTACTTATTACTTCATTTTTACCGTTAATTTCGTATTCCCAGTTATATTGAATAATAGGCGCTGGTGCATTATCTGGTACGGACATACCCTCTTGAATATTAGCACCCACTTTATACGGTCTAAAATCAATAACAGGTAAGTGCATAAGGACGTGATAACTCAACCAAAGAGAAAACATTAGGGTTATTAACACAGCGAAGCTTCTTAAATTTGCTGTGAAAAATGGCTGAATGTATTTCCTGCCATAAAACAAAATTAACACGAGCACCAACAACACTATATCTTTCCAAAAAGACGTCCAAGGTTCCATTTTCATAGCACTACCAAAGCAACCACAATCCGTCACTTTGTTATAATAGGCAGAATAAAAAGTCAAAAAAGTAAAAAAGACAATCATCCCGAGTAGACTCAATAACGTAAACCGCTTAGCATATCCTAGAATAAGCATAACACCAAGTAAAACTTCAAACACGACGACAATCACAGACAACCATAAAGCAAAAGGTTCCATAGCCGGAAGATTGAGGATATCGGGTGCAAAATAATCCTGTAGCTTAAAAGAGAAGCCAATTGGGTCTATTAACTTTACAAGACCGCTTATGATAAAAAAGATTCCGACAAATATTCTAACAAATCCTACTAGTATTTTCATATACCTTTTACATTTTAAAGTTCAAATTCCTCTATGCGTTTAAATGAATCATGGCAAAGACACTATAATTGATCATGTCTTGATAATTTGCATCAATTCCTTCGCAGATGGATTACCCAATAGTTCAAGTGAATGCTTCGCCAGTGGGTGTAGCGACGTCAATCCACCAATTGTCCCAATAGAGAGAGGTACTTCTATC
>JAHZIZ010000217.1 GCA_022601215.1 Bacteroidota bacterium | reverse complement strand
GTTTCGGCTCATCGCACACCGGATAAGCTGTTTGACTATGGGAAAAATGCCCATACGAGAGGTATAAAAGTGATCATCGCTGGCGCGGGTGGTGCCGCACATTTACCTGGAATGATTGCCTCCCTCTCTCCGCTTCCAGTAATTGGAGTCCCCGTGAAGTCTAGTAACTCCATCGACGGTTGGGACAGCATTCTTAGTATCTTACAAATGCCTGGAGGAGTCCCTGTAGCCACCGTGGCACTTAATGGTGCCAAAAATGCAGGAATTTTGGCCGCTCAGATTATTGGAAGTGCAGATACGTGTGTACTTGACAAAGTTTTGGCTTATAAAGAAGGATTAAAAATAAAAGTGGAAGAAGGCGCAAAATCTGTGAGACAAGGAAATTAATACATGAAGCATGCGATTATGTCCATAGTCATTGCCGTTCTAGGACTTTGCTTCCTACTGTATTTGAGTAAGGAGGTAGCAGCGGAATACATGAAACTCTCAACACATCAACAACTTAATGAACCCATTCTCATTGTCACGCCTAAAGTGCACAGAATGGCATCGATTATTATTGGCCTGGTTGGAATATTCTTCGGAATAAAAGGCTTTCAAACAACAACAAAAATTAGCAGCATCGGCATGTTACTTTCCATTGTTCTTATCATACTCAGCGTACTCCCCCTGTGGACTTACTTTGTTCACCCTCTATAAAAAATTAGATTTATGAAAAACTCATTATTACAACCTTTCGATACTGCTCCCTTTTCCACTATAAAAGAAGCTGATTACCTCCCAGGAATCACACAGCTTATTTCAGACACCAAAGCAGAAATTGACGCTATAGTCGCTAATTCTGAGGCACCAACCTTTCAGAATACAGTCGAGGCTCTTGAAAATACGGGCGGGCAATTGGATCGTGCGACTAGTATATTCTTTAATCTAAACAGCGCTGAAACGAACGAAACCATTCAGAAAATAGCGCAAGAACTTTCTCCTTTGCTCACCAATTTTAAAAACGACTTATTACTCAATGAAGCCCTTTTCAGTAAAGTAAAAACAGTATACGACACTAGAGATTCATTGAAACTGTCTGGAGAGCAACAGATGTTACTCGATAAACAATACAAGGGATTTTCAAGAAATGGTGCCAACCTCCCTAGCGACAAAAAAGCAAGCCTGCGCAGTATCGATACGGAACTTTCTAAATTAACCCTCACTTTTGGTGAAAACGTTTTGGCCGCCACCAACGCATTCGAAATGCTACTTACTAAGAAAGAGGAAGTAATAGGATTACCAGACGGAGCTAAGGAAGCTGCCTCCCTGCTAGCAAAAGAAAAAGGCAAAGATGGATGGATGATTACCTTGGACTACCCAAGTTATATCCCCTTTATGAAATACGCAGAAAATAGAGAGTTGCGAAAAAAACTATCATTGGCATTTGGCGCCAGAGCGTTTCAGAATAATGAACAAAACAACTCGGCTAATGTCCTACAAATAGCAAAACTAAGACATCAAAGAGCTCAGTTGTTGGGTTATGACAGTCATGCTCATTTTGTCTTAGAAGAGCGCATGGCGAAAACCCCTGAAAATGTAATTTCCTTTTTAAATGAACTCTTAGAAAAAGCAAAACCTGCAGCGCAAAAGGAATTTAACGAATTAGAGGCCTATGCAAAAGAACTTGATGGTATTGATGAGTTACAAAAATGGGATAGCGCATATTACGCTGAAAAATTAAAAAAACAACGATTCAATTTAGACGACGAACAACTAAAGCCCTATTTCAAATTAGAGCATGTAATTGATGGAGTCTTCACTGTAGCAGAAAAATTATTTGGTTTGCAGTTTACTAAAGATGTGAGTGTTGACAAATATCACGAAGATGTTATGACGTATCGCGTAACCGATGCGGAAGGAGCACTAGTGTCAATTTTTTATGCCGATTTCCACCCACGCAAAGGAAAGCGAGGCGGTGCATGGATGACTAGCTATAAATCGCAACAAATAAAAGAAGGAGTTAACGATCGACCCCATGTTTCCATTGTCTGTAATTTCACGAAACCAACCCAAAGTAAACCGTCGCTACTCACCTTTAACGAAGTCACCACACTGTTCCACGAATTTGGTCATGCCTTACATGGGATGTTGGCAAATACTACTTATAAAGGTTTAAGCGGCACCAATGTATATTGGGATTTTGTAGAATTACCAAGTCAGGTACTAGAAAACTGGTGCTATGAAAAAGAGACGTTAGCACTGTTCGCTACCCACTATAAAACTGGGGAGGTAATCCCGATGGAGTTTGTTGAAAAAATTAAGGAATCGGCTACTTTTCATGAGGGTATGCAAACGCTCCGTCAAATTAGCTTCGGACTTTTAGACATGAATTGGCATGGTGCAGACCCGTCAACAATTGAAAATGTAAAAGCATTTGAAGACAAAGCATTTGCCAACACTAAACTGTATCCAGACACGCCAGAAACTTGCATGAGTACAGCTTTTAGTCATATTTTTCAAGGAGGGTACAGCGCTGGATATTATAGTTACAAATGGGCCGAAGTGCTCGATGCGGATGCATTTGCCTATTTCAAACAAGAAGGAATTTTCAATAAGAAGGTTGCCACGCAATTTAAGAATACGGTTTTATCTCAAGGTGGTACCGTAGACCCTATGGAGCTATACATTCAATTTAGAGGGCAAAAACCCAATCCAGAAGCATTACTAAAACGTGCCGGGTTATTGTAGTGTGCACCCTAGTCCTCTGACTTCCGTGAACAGAACCGCTAACTTTTTATGTACGTTTCATTAATAATGTAGAGCATTTTATTAAATAAACTTTCAATAATTATTGAAAGTTTAAAATATATTGTTATATTTGACCCATGGAATATAAAGAAGCAAAAGATAAATTTATTAGCACTTGGGGAGCG